>JBAXRV010000108.1:0-1555 GCA_037131045.1 Actinomycetes bacterium | reverse complement strand
ACAAGTTGATTACTGCGTAGGATTGCCCTATGGATCTTGTTGACAGCTTTGGGCGAGTAGTACGCGACCTGCGTATCTCTGTCACCGACCGCTGCAATTTCCGTTGTACCTATTGCATGCCAGCTGAAGGCATGACCTGGCTCGACCGTTCTGAAGTGCTGACCTACGAAGAAATTGAGCGCGTTGCTCGCATCTGTGTGGAAAAGTTTGGCGTTGATAGTTTGCGTCTTACTGGTGGCGAGCCAACTGTGCGTGCCCACTTGCCACAACTAATTTCGAAGCTTGCAGCATTGCGTTTGCCTGATGGCACGAAGCCCGACATTGCTCTCACTACGAATGGCGCAACGCTTCGCAACATCGCACTTGAACTGCGCAATGCAGGTCTTGACCGCATCAATGTCAGCATGGACAGCTTGAAGCCAGAGCGATTCTTTGCTATGACACGCCGTGATGAACTGCACAATGTGCTTGCCGGAATTGCAGAAGCGCAAATAGCCGGGTTCTCGCCAATGAAAGTGAACGTTGTTGTGGAACGCGGCGCCAATGACGACGAAGTTCTTGATCTTGTTCGTTATGGTCGCGACAACAATGTTGAAGTGCGCTTTATTGAATTCATGCCACTTGATGCCACCAATGAATGGGAACGCAACAAGGTTGTGAGTCAAGACGAGATCGTGGCCACTATCGCTGCAGAGTTTCCGCTGGAACTAATGCCAGCTCGTGGTGCAGCACCAGCTGACCGTTGGCGCTTCCTTGATGGCAAGGGAACTGTTGGCGTGATTCCTAGCGTTACTCACCCGTTCTGTGGTGATTGTGACCGCGTGCGACTTACGTCTGACGGTCAATTTCGTACGTGCCTATTTGCTACTGATGAATCTGACATTCGTGCCTTGTTGCGCAATGGCGGAACAGATGAAGAGATTGCTGAACTGATTCAAGTTGCTGTCGGCGCTAAATGGGCCGGACATCAAATCAATCAGGTGAATTTCATTCGGCCGAATCGGTCAATGAGCCAAATTGGCGGCTAGCACCATGTCTCACGACCCCACTGGTGAATTAGCAAACATTCGAGTACTCGTTGAGATCGATGGCCCCGTTGCAACGCTGACATTGAATCGGCCAGACAAGCGAAACGCCATCAACATGGGAATGTGGGCAAGCATTGATGCTCAAGTCACTGCGTTGACAGCAAATCCCGAGGTGCGAATTCTGGTGGTGCGTGGCAGCGGTGATCATTTCTGTGCGGGCGCTGACATCACGGAACTCACAAATGGTCCTGGTGGCGAATATGCGCGCATTAACTGGGCAGCAGAAGAAGCGTTAGCGAATTTTCCAGGCCCAACCATTGCTGTGATTCGTGGCAATTGTGTCGGAGGCGGAGTTTCTATTGCAACAGCGTGCGATATTCGCCTCAGTAGTGATGACGCAGTGTTTGGAATCACTCCTGCAAAGTTAGGAATTGTGTATCCAACGAATGCTCTCGAGCGTGCTGTGCGGGTTATCGGTGGTTCGGCTGCGAAGCATCTGATGTTCACTGGCGAACTGATTGATTCAG
>JBAXRV010000107.1:0-1613 GCA_037131045.1 Actinomycetes bacterium | reverse complement strand
CAAACTAAGCGACGTTGAATAATTTCATCAACCACTCCGACACATTGTCTTCGTCGATTACAACTGACGAGACGCCGCTCGGAACTCGCGTCGACAGAATTGTTAATCACGCGCTTGCATCGCAAACAGAAATTGCAACTCGCGTTGTGCTCGACACTTCGGTACTTGTTGCAGATCCTGCATGCATTTACAACTTCGCAGGTTGCGATGTGGTTATTCCATTAACCGTGATTGAAGAACTTGATGGTTTGAAAACTCGCATGGATGACGTTGGTCGTTCCGCACGAACTGCGCTTCGCAGTATTGAAGATTTGCGCAAGAAAGCGGGAGGTTCGCTCGCCTCTCCAACCCGCGTTCATGACGGCCCAGACAGCGGAACCGTACAAATAGAAGTCAATGGCGTACAGCGCAATTTGCTGGTTGAACATGGCCTAGACCCGGATGTTCCCGATAACAGGATCATTGGTGCAGCACTGGGACAAGCTCGCATTTCACCGACCCGCATGATTTCAAATGATGCTGCATTGCGCATCAAAGCTGCTCACATGGGTCTCATTGCCGAAGAGCACCAGCCCGTTGGCGCAAGTGCAGATTCGCGCCCGATGGGTTGGACAACGTTTGATACGACGAACTCACAAATTGATTCGCTGTACCGCAGTGGTGGAATTGAAGTGAGCGAAGTTGATGGCGCCACATGTTTGGTAGACAACAATTTCGCCGTGCTGCGCAGTGGCTCGCAATCTGCACTCGCCCGCTGCAACGACAACGAACTCAAACTGTTGGCGCAAACTGCACCTGAAGCGTGGGGCTTACGTTCGCGGAGCAAAGAACAACGTTTTGCACTGGATTTGTTAATGGACCCAGAGATCAATGTGATTGCCCTTGATGGTCGCGCAGGAACGGGCAAAACATTGCTCGCCATTGCTTCAGGCCTTGAACAAGTAGTTGAACAGCGGCGCTATGAACGCCTCGCTGTGTATCGCCCACTCGTTCCCGTTGGTCGCGCAGACGTTGGCTTCTTGCCAGGCGACCTAGATGAAAAACTTGATCCTTGGATGTCGGCAATTCACGACGCAATCGTTGCGCTCACCGATGAGCGCTCTAGTCGCGATGCGCGCGGGTTGATTGATGAACTCACCGATCGCGGACAACTCACTCTCGAGTCAGTCACGTTCTTGCGTGGTCGCTCGTTGCAACAGCAATTTGTTGTGGTGGACGAAGCACAGAACTTGGAACCCACCACCCTGAAGACCATCCTCACCCGCATTGGCGAGGGCACCAAGGTGGTGTTCACGGGCGACACCAGCCAGATCGATGCCCCATACATGGGCGAGTCGAACAATGCGCTGGCTGTGCTCATCCATGCCTTTGCAGGCCAAAGCTGTTTTGGCCACATCACGCTTGCAGCCTGCGAACGCAGCGCAGTGGCCAGCCTGGCCGCCGAACTGCTGTAAACAGCCCCCACAGCGCCCCCTGGGCGTGTGACTAACGACTAACGACACTGTCAACAACTATGCCCTAGTCTGTGTTTAGTATTTAGTACTAAATAGAACCCATCGTGAAAGGCACTAGTCATGTCACTGAAGGAATCCCCAGTCTCTGAGTCATATCTC
>JBAXRV010000106.1:0-1699 GCA_037131045.1 Actinomycetes bacterium | reverse complement strand
TCAAGGCTAAGTTAGAAAAAGTGAGCGAATGAATGTTATCCAACGATAGTCACTGGATCAAGCCTGCAGGATCCGAACATGAAATTTAAAATGGCAGAGAAGTCGCTGTTTGCGATTCTGTTGCGCGCACCTTGGTGGGTCAGTTTTGTGGTTACTCTCGCCCTGGCTTTGGGTTTAGCCGCGTTGCTGCCACCCGCCTACAAAGTTGTTGGTGCATTCGGAGCATTGCCATTTTTAGTGATCGGTTTTATTGCCGCGTGGCGACAGCGAAATACGATGTCGAGTCAGCGGATTAGCGAGCTAACCGAACCGCTGGGCAACATGTCCTGGCAGGACTTTTCAGCATTGGTTGAAAAGGGATTTCTGCGGCAAGGATATGAAGTAATGCGTTTGAACGATGGTCCGGCTGACTTCAAGATTACAAAGAACGCTAGGGTGACGTTGGTGAGCGCAAAACGTTGGAAGGCTGCTGCGCTTGGGGTGGAAGCCGTCAAAGACCTGCTTACTGCCAGCGAAAAGCATGATGCGACTTCCTATTTTTTAATTGGTTTGGGGAGAATTAGTGAGCCAGCATTGGCGTTGGCAGCTAAGAACTCCGTTAGCGTGATGGGACCTGAGTCCCTGGCGTTGCTTCTTGTGTAATGCGATAAGCTTTGGAGTCAAGCAACACAGTAGTTTTAAAAGTAATAACGACTTGGAGTGGATGTGATGGTTGAATCTATGGATTTCGTGCACACCGGCCCAGGTACCCTGGCCGGTAATTATTTGCGGCGTTTCTGGCAGCCGGTATTTGCTTCCGCAAATTTACCGGCGGCAAAAATTATTCCGATCCGAATTCTTGGCGAGAGCCTTGCGTTGTATCGCGGTGCCAGTGGTACGCCGCGACTCATCGCCAATGAATGCGCGCATCGCTTGACGGTGTTGTCGACTGGCTGGATCGAAGGCGAAAGCATTCGATGCCGATACCACGGTTGGCGCTATGACGAAAAAGGTGTCTGTGTTGAACAACCGGCCGAACCTGCGCCGTTCGGGGATCGGATGAAGCCGCTGTCCAGCTACCCGACGCATGAAATTCATGGGCTGATATTCGCGTACTTTGGCGAAGGCGATGCACCGCCGTTCCGTGCGTTGCCGGGTTTGGAAGATGGCGCGAAAGACGACTGGACGGTTTGTCCTTCGGTCGAAATGATTCCCTGCAATTATTTTCAAAGTGCCGAGAACATCATGGACGATGTTCACGTCAACTTTTCCCATCAGGGGCATCTGGTTAACACCGCAGCGCGACCGTATGTGCCGACCAAGACTTCGGGAGAGGAAACGCCGTTTGGTTTAACCCAGTTGCAGGAGCGTGGCGATCAAACTGATCGGATTCATTTCATCATGCCTAACCAGTGTTTCCTGGCACACAAGCTTGAGTCGGGGCGGGAGAAAAAGCCGTTCTGGTTCAAGGCCTTGTTCTGGTATGTGCCGATTGATGACGAAAGCCACCTGCATGTGTTGATCATGGTCTACCACACCAAGCGACGTGAGCGCCCGGATAGCACGCCAGTGCATGAAGAGATTGAGGCGATTCTGTCAGGTCAAAAGACCTGGGAGGACATTGCCAATCACCCCAACATCATTCGCATTCAGGATGGCGTAGCCATTTGTGGCCAGGGAAAGATCGAGGATCGCTCGCGTGAACGGTTAGGCAGATCGG
>JBAXRV010000105.1:0-1710 GCA_037131045.1 Actinomycetes bacterium | reverse complement strand
GGATAGCGTGCCGACGATGCGTCGCCCAGAGATTTCGTTGCAGAGATTCCGATTAGTTACCAGGGTGGCCTTTGGATCCTTGTATGCCATCGTGGTGACTGGATCGTTGGTCCGTCTAACCGGCTCGGGATTGGGCTGTTCTGATTGGCCAAATTGCAACAGCACCAAATTCGTCGATGTTTCAACCGGTCATGCGGCGATCGAGCAGATCAATCGTCTATTTACGGGCGTTGTGGCCGCTTCAGTGATCCTGGCTGTTTCAAGCTCGATCCTGTTGCGGCCGCGATCAAGGCGAATTACCGCAAATGCTGCCGCTCTGGTCGTTGGGGTGCTTGTTCAAGTTGTGCTCGGCGCTTACGTCGTACTGACCGGTTTGAATCCGTGGTCGAATATGGCGCACTTCTTGGTGTCGATTGTCTTGGTTTCTTCTGCCTTCGTTTTAGTGAAGCGAGTTGAACGTCAGATTGCGCCCCAGGAGTCTCGTGTTGTGGTTGATAAGTCACTTCGCTGGGCGCTCATATTCGTGGCGGGAACGGTGATGTTTTTGGGAACGGTAGTAACCGGTGCAGGACCACATTCGGGTTCTGAGCAGGCAACTCGACTAGGGATCAGTGTTAAACACGCAACGCAGATGCACTCCACAGCCGTTTGGTTGCTGGTCCTGGTTTCTCTTCTTTTGACCATGCGGGCCAGAAAGAGCGCATCACGGTGGGAGCACGAGGGAACGTTGTTATTGCGCCTGTTGGCCGCACTGTGCGCTCAAGGCTTCATTGGCTATGTGCAGTACTTCGCGGGTGTGCCTGCACCGCTTGTGGCAGTGCATGTTGCACTGTCGATTGCTGTATGGCTGTGCTCCTTTGCGTTATTTCTTCCTGCCAGCACCCTGCTTGTGCTTGACTAGATGCAAGCAGAGTTTGGGGATGAAGTGACCGACACCAACAATTCAAAATCCCGCGTCTTTGCTGTAGGTCGGGCTTTCGCCGTTCTCTTGGCAGCGATGTTTATGTTTTCCGCTCCTGGCAATGCGCAGGCCGCTGACTCCGATAATTCCATCATTGTCTCTGTTCAAAATCAAGCGAACAACAACGGAGTCTCTGAGAAAAAGCCGGTTGTTGGTGTAAAAGTTTCAGTAGCAACTTCCGCAGGCCTCGCTGTCGGAGATGGCGTAACCGATGCCACAGGATTAGCGACCATTACAGTCCCTGCAAAAGATGACTATGTCGTCACCTTGGATGTTGCTTCACTTCCTAGTGGGGTAACACTTGTCGAAGGCACAAAGACCGTGGTCAACATCTCAAAAGATGCTTTCACGACAAATGCTAAACGCGTCACATTTTTCGCAGGCTCGGCCCACGAATCCGGAGCCAGCCTGTTCGATCGCGTTGCTCAGCGCTTGGTCGACGGTGTGAGGTTGGGACTCATCATCGCAATCTGTTCGGTTGGTTTATCTCTCATTTTCGGAACTACAGGATTAACGAACTTCGCTCACGGTGAAATGGTCACCTTCGGTGGAATGATGGCGTTCTGGTTCAACGTCATGCTTGGGGTTCCCTTGCTG
Organism: Actinomycetes bacterium; assembly: GCA_037131045.1. Taxonomy (GTDB): domain Bacteria; phylum Actinomycetota; class Actinomycetes; order S36-B12; family UBA5976; genus UBA5976. Next base: position 152 of record JBAXRV010000105.1, on the reverse strand, counting down.
ATTGCAGCGCCAGTTGTGGTTGCTCTCGGTGGCGTGTTCGGACTTGCAATGAACGGCTTTATCTTCGCAAAATTGCGAAAACGAGGAATCGGACTCATTTCCCAGCTCGTTGTTTCCGTTGGGCTATCCATCATGTTGCGTAATATGTACTT
>JBAXRV010000104.1:0-1754 GCA_037131045.1 Actinomycetes bacterium | reverse complement strand
AACGTTGACAAGACGCGTAACTCCATAAAAGAGTCGTGGAAAACGAGTGAAGGTTTCAGCCTGACTTATTTGCCATTTATTAGTCGCGCGGTTGTGGATGCTCTTGTGGAGTTTCCGCACCTAAACGCAAGTATTGAGGGCGACAATTTGATTGTTCACAGTTATGTCGACCTTGGAATTGCCGTTGACCTTGACTATGCAGGCTTATTGGTTCCGGTAGTGCGCAGCGCAGACGCCAAGCGCTTACGTGCGATTGCTCGCGACATTCACGATCTTGCAACGCGTGCGCGCGGTCGCAAGTTGTCGCCAGACGAAATCAACGGTGGAACATTTACCTTGTCAAACAATGGCTCTGCAGGTGCGTTGATCGCAATGCCGATTATCAATCAACCACAAGTTGCCATTTTGTCTACCGATGCAATTGTTCGCAAACCTGTTGTCGTTGCCATGCCAGATGGAAGTGAAAGCATTGCCATTCATCCGATGGGGCACTTGTCCATGTCGTGGGATCATCGAGCATTTGATGGTGCATACGCTGGCCGCTTCCTTTCACGTGTGAAGCAGATTCTTGAAACTCAGGACTGGTCAGCCGAGCTGTAAAGCCAGCTTGCCAGCACTCTCATGAGCACCCCTTCATCGCCACTTCATGTGAGATGGCTGGGTCGTGTTCCGTACTCTGAAGCACTCGCAGTTCAACAAGCAGTGTTCGAACATGGCGTAGATCAGCATCTTTTGCTTCTTGAGCATCAACATGTATTCACATATGGTCAGAACGCCAATCTTGAAAAGAATTTGACATGTGACCCTGCTGAAGTTGGTGCCGAACTTGTTGCAGTTCATCGCGGTGGAGACATCACGTATCACGGTCCAGGACAGTTAGTTGGGTATCCGATACTGAACCTGAGTGCAAAACATGGCGAGAGTGGTCCTGCCGATACTTCTGCCTACATCCATGACGTTGAGCAATTGGTGATCGACACACTTGGCGAACTTGGTTTGCATAATGCCAGTAGGAAACTCGGCTTTCCTGGCGTGTGGCTGGACGCGGAATCAACTGAAGCACGAAAGATTTGTGCAATTGGAGTTCGTGTAGCGCGAGGAGTATCGGAACGACGAACGATGCATGGTTTTGCCCTCAACGTGACTACTGACTTGAGTTACATGCGCGAACATATTGTTCCTTGCGGAATTGCAGAACATGCAGTGACATCGCTTGCCGAAGAGGGAATTGCAGCAACCATGTTTGACGTCGTCAATGTTGTCAGCAATATCGCGCGCAAGAAGTGGGGAAATGAATTTTCTACGCGGTACGACATTGCTTGGGCGCATCAGCCAGAACGCGACGGGCTGAGCATTTCTGTGCGTAAGCCGGATTGGATTCGTCCTCACGTAAACCACACCAGCGAAGTGTTGCTCACAAAGAAAACTCTTCGCGACCTGAATTTGGTAACCGTTTGCGAGGAAGCAGGCTGCCCGAATTTGAGTGAATGTTGGAAGGACGGCACTGCAACGTTCATGGTGTTGGGCGACAGATGCACGCGGGCATGTGGGTTTTGCTTGATCGATACCCGCAAGCCGCTAGAGCCAGATGTAAATGAACCAACCCGAGTGGCTGAAGCGGTGAAACGAATGGGATTGGAATTCGCCGTGCTCACCATGGTGGCTCGAGATGATCTTGCAGATGGCGGCATGCAACACGTTGCCGACACAATTCGAGCAATTCGCAATGAAAATCCAGATGCGCAGGTTGAAGC
>JBAXRV010000103.1:0-1820 GCA_037131045.1 Actinomycetes bacterium | reverse complement strand
CACCAGCACGCCATGCAATCTAGGCGTATTGTCGCTGTATGACTCATCAGCCCCTCCCGGTCGCTGTCCAGCGCCTCGACCCCGATTTGCCCCTGCCAGCCACAGCCCACAACGGAGACGCAGGCGTGGACCTGCATGCGCGTGAGAACGCCACGATTCCAGCCAAGGGTGGACGAATACTGATGCCCACGGGCTTGGCAATTGCCATACCCCTCGGGTTTGCAGGTTTCGTTGTGCCTCGTAGTGGCTTAGCTCTCAAGCATGGAATAACGCTTGTCAACACTCCCGGGATTATTGACAGCGGGTATCGCGGTGAACTCAAAGTGGTGATGATCAACACCGATCCCACAGTGGATTATTTGGTGACACGCGGTGATCGCATTGCACAGTTATTGATTCAACGCATTGAAACCATCAATTGGAATGTGGTGAACAATCTTGATGGCGAAGATCGCGGTGGCGGGTTTGGCCACTCCGGTCGTTAGTTAATGCTTGCGCGGGCCTCTGCTGACGAGCACGCCATCGTTTTCAAGTTGCGCAATTTCTTCATTGCTCACTCCAGCAATTTCTGAAAAGATCGCGCGGTTATCTTCGCCTCGATATTTTGCATCACCCTGTGTTGTTGTGTCCGATCCAGAGAAGTGCCAAGGACTATTCGGAATACGCACCACGCCGTCACCGCGATCACTGACTTCAATCAGAGCTTCGCGCTCGCGCGCCCACTCTGTATCTGCTAGCTCGGCAACACTTCGCAATCTTCCAACTGCAAGTTGATTTTGAGAAAATTGTATTTCAATTTCATCACTTGTTGGAACAGTTTTTGCCCATGCTTTCATAATGTCCATCAGCTCATCGAAATTTTCGAGTCGACTTACAACATCACTGAATCGTGGATCACTGAGCAACTCAGGTTGCTGCATTACTCCGACAAATAAGTCAAACGTTCCACGTTCAGCTGGGTGACCGCTCACAACAACCATTGATCCATCTGCAACAGTCAGTACGGGGTAGTCGGCAGGTTGAAACGAACGAATCTCGCCAACTGGTTCGACACCGGTCCACAATTGGTTATGTGCATGCTCATTCACATACAACATGGTCTCTGCCATTGATACATCGATGTATTGGCCAACTCCGGTTTGTTCACGCTGATATAAAGCAGCCAAGATCGCACTCGCTGCTTCGAGCGCTACGTACACATCACCATGGCTATGCGGATCATTTGCATATTGCCCACCACGCACGTCACCTTGGTGCTTTGTGATTCCTGATTCGGCATTGACGACCGGCGCATAGGCACGGCGCGCTGTCCACGGGCCGGTTGCTCCATAACCAGTAATCGATGCAAAGATCAGACGTGGGTTTAATTGGGAAAGAGTTTCGTAGCCAAGGCCCATCTTGTGCATGACACCAGGTCGAAAATTCTCAATCACTATGTCGCAGTGGCCTACAAGTTTCTTGAGTAATGCAACTGCTTGAGGTTTTGTCATGTCAAGGGAAATATTTTTCTTACCCACATTTTGTTGAATGAAATACGTTGACAATGAGTTGATGCGTGGCATTGCAAAGCGGGTCATGTCACCCACTGGCGGCTCAACCTTGATTACTTCTGCACCCAGATCGCTAAGCATTCGTACTGCGTGAGGCCCAGACAGAACTCGCGTGAAATCGAGTACCCGTATGCCTTCCAGGGGGCGATGGCCACCCGTTTGAGAGCTATCTGTACCGCGAGTCATGTCAGTTATTGGTCGATTAGTCGAGCATTACGCCGAGTGTGCGCAAGGCGAGTGACGTATACAACGCCATGCCTGTTGTCATTG
>JBAXRV010000102.1:0-1847 GCA_037131045.1 Actinomycetes bacterium | reverse complement strand
CACGGAATGAATCTGCAATACGATCAGAAATAATTACACCGCCAAGTGGCACGTAACCAGAGTTGACACCCTTTGCGAAACAAATGAGGTCTGGTGTGACATTCCAATGATCAACGGCGAACCATTCACCACAGCGGCCAAAGCCAGCCATCACTTCATCACAAATCATGACGATGCCATAATCGTCACAAATATCGCGCACCCCTTGCAGATAACCAGGTGGTGGTACCAAGATCCCATTAGTTCCAACAACGGGTTCCAAGATGATGGCTGCGATGTAGTTGCCACCTTCCACCATGATGGTGTCGCGCAAGTGTTGCAGCGCGCGTTCGCATTCTTCAGCTTCGTTCTGAGCATGAAACGCAGAACGGTACGTGTATGGTCCCCAAAATTTAATGATGCCTGGCATTGCGGGTTCTGCTGGCCAACGGCGCGGGTCGCCAGTGAGTTGAATAGCACCGCCTGTTGCACCGTGGTAACTGCGGTACGTTGACATAACTTTGTTGCGGCCTGTATGGAGGCGCGCCATACGAATTGCATTCTCGGTCGCTTCTGCTCCACCGTTTGTGAAAAACACCATGTTTAAATCACCAGGTGCAAGTTCAGCAATCAGTCGTGCTGCTTCGCTACGTTCTTCATTTGCATGAAATGGAGCAACGGTACACATCTTGTCAACCTGTGCCTTGATGGCTTCGAGCATCTTTGGATGTTGATGCCCAATGTTCACATTTATCAATTGGCTGGAGAAGTCGAGGTAGCGCTTGCCGTCTTCATCCCAAAAGCACGAACCTTCAGTGCGCGCTACAACAAGGGGGGTGATAAGTGACTGTGCCGACCATGAGTGAAACACATGTTTACGGTCATTGGTGAATGCTTGAGAAGCCATGTCCAACTCTAACCGAGGGCGTATTGGTTCCCCCATGGGCTAAAAAGGGGAATGCGAAAATTTCTACTCGCCTGCATATTAGGAATATCAACATTTACCGTCTCGCAACAGCCGGTATTGGCTGCTTCGTGTGCGCAGGGCGGTACGTGTGTCATTGGCAATAAGGGCCCGGGCGGGGGCACCATTGTGTTTGATGCAGGTTCCGTGAAGTGGTGGGGGCAATACCTTGAAGCGTTCCCACTGACTAGCGGAAGTGGGCTTCCATGGTCGCTGAAGCCCACAACATCCTTGTATCCAAATGACACAACCAAGCGACAGCGCATCGATGCAAAATCGATTGGCATGGGTCGCATCAATACGTTCAACATCGTGGCTCAAAGCGGACCAGGTGACTATGCGGCGGCTTTTGTAGACAATGTTGTTATCAATAATTATGACGATTGGTTTCTTCCCTCAGTCGATGAATTAAACGCTGTCTATTTCACACGCGCTGTACGAGGTGTTCCGAAAATGCCATCGCTTCCGTATTGGACATCAAGTGAAAATTCAGCAAATTATGCCTGGTATCAATTGTTTCAAGACGGCACACAATTTACAGACGAGAGTGGAGTTGGTGCGATTACGGGAATCAAACAGCTCACTCGTAACCGACTGCATCGTGGCTCGGGTTTTCCTTCGCTGCCGTTTCACTTAGTTGCAGTGAGAGCATTCCCGAATGGTTCTGGCTTAGTACCGTCGGTATTGGCACCGTCACTGACTGGCGCGTCTTGTGGGATTACTGGCCCGTGCAATGTTGGCGATACTGGTCCTGCTGGGGGAGTTGTGTTCTATGACGCAGGAGAACACAAAATATGGGGTCGCTACCTTGAAGCTTCTCCTGTTGATTCAGAAGGTGTTGGCCTGCCGTGGAAACGGCTCGCGGCTATCGATACGAAGCGGCCTATCTATCGAGATGTGTTGA
>JBAXRV010000101.1:0-1873 GCA_037131045.1 Actinomycetes bacterium | reverse complement strand
CAGCTCCACTGAAGTACATGCCAGGCATCATTGTTGGCGTTTCGGTGGCGGCCATTGTTTGGGGTCAAGTACTGAAGTCGCGTAAGTCACCAGTTTTGGATCGTCTGGGCGACGTGCTATTCGTACAGAGTGAGTCAAACTAGTAGTTAGATCACGTTTGCTCTGCCCGGAGGTCAAACTTTCGGGCAGAGCAATAGTGTGTTAAGAGAGTTATTGGAAAAGAGAAGTAATGAAACTTGCAGGGAAAAACGCGATCGTCACAGGTGCAGCATCTGGAATTGGTAAGGCGATAGCAACTTTATTTTTACAGAATGGCGCAAATGTCATGGTTGTCGATGTCGCCAATCTAGATAGCGCTGCAGAGGATTTAGGAAAGTTCGGGCGCGTCGAAACATGTCATGCTGACGTACGAAATATGGCCGATGCCCAGAAGGCAATCGCAGCTACTGTTTCAGCGTTTGGCTCGCTTGATGTTTTGGTGTGCAATGCGGGCATCACGAGTGTCATGTCGATTGAGAATTTGGAAGAAGCCGAGTGGGATGCAGTCATTGATACCAACGTCAAGGGCATGTTCACCATGATCAAGTCAGCAATCCCAGAACTGAAGAAGAATTCATCTTCAACGATCGTGACATTGGGATCAGAGATGGGAATTGTTGCTGTTCCAGAGTCACCCGCATATAACGCGAGTAAGGGCGCAGTAATTATGTTCACTAAGTCGATTGCAATCGACTTAATTCAATATGGAATTCGCGTCAATTCGTTGTGCCCAGGAATTACTCGTACACCGCTGCTGCAGGCCGAAGTTGACAACAGCATCGATCCAGCAAAGACCGCTGCTGCACAGGCTTCATGGGCGCCAATTTTGCGCGTCGCTGATCCAATGGAAATCGCACAAGGTGCACTGTTCCTCGCGAGTGACGACAGTTCCTTCGCAGTGGGAAGTTGCCTTGTTCTCGACGGTGGATTTACAGCCCAATAGTTAAGGAGACGAACCATGCACGAGTTCGACGTCAAAAATTTCATCAACGGATCTAGCGTTGACTCGTCAAGCCATTTTGAGTTGTGCGAGCCATCGACAGGTCAGGTGTATCTGAACAGTGTTGATGCGTCCGCTCAGGATGTAGATGCAGCGGTTGCTGCAGCAACAGTCGCTGCTCAGTCTTGGCGCAAGGTCGCGGTTCATGATCGCGCTATTGCGCTTCGACGCCTGTCCGTATTGATAATGGATAACCAGCAGGAACTTGGACGCTTAGAGTCGCAGCAGACTGGTAAGCCGCTTACTCAAGGGCTGAAGGACGCTGAACTTGCCGCTCGATATTTTGATTTCTATGCATCTGCGGTTGAAAGTTTGCATGGCACCACTGTTCCGCTGAGCGACAACCATCATGTGTTCACTACGTGGGAACCTCACGGTGTTACCGCACACATCATTCCGTGGAATTATCCATTGCAGATACTCGCCCGTTCTGTTGCCCCGGCTCTTGCAATGGGAAACTGCTGCGTGCTGAAGCCAGCTGAACAAACTCCGTTGACTGCAATTAGGTTGGCACAGCTTGCTCTTGAAGCAGGAATTCCTTCAGGCGCATTCAATGTGGTGGTCGGACTTGGAGAAACTACGGGTGCCTCATTAGCTAACCACCCTGGTATCGGACACATTTCGTTCACTGGTTCAGTTGAGGTCGGACGGATTATCGCAACAAGTGCCGCCCAAAACTTGATACCTGTCACTCTTGAGCTTGGTGGCAAGTCACCAAATATCGTTTTTGCAGATGCCAACTTAGAACGTGCGGTCCCCGCATTGGTGAATGCGATTTTACAAAATGCTGGGCAAACATGTTCTGCGGGTTCACGGCTTATTGTCCATGCGAGC
>JBAXRV010000100.1:0-1921 GCA_037131045.1 Actinomycetes bacterium | reverse complement strand
ACATCATCCACAACACGTTCTATTTGCCACATGGCCTTGCCGGATATCCGGGCGCGAAACGTGTGGTCACGATTCACGACATGATTCCTGAACGGATGCCAAAGACCCGTAGGCGTCTGGATCTGATCACCCGCAAGCACCGTTACGTGGAGCTCGCTGATCATGTGATCTGCGTTTCTGCGGCTACGCGGGATGATCTCCTTGAAACCTATGGTGAGGTGAAAGCGCCCATCACAGTTGTGCACCATGGCGTCGATCCGGCATTTACACCGGGAGCAGCGCGCTGGAGTGACCTTCCTGAGAAGTACATGCTGTTTGTAGGCAATCGCAGCCAGTACAAAGATGCGGATGTGTTATTTCGAGCCTTTGCAAGAATTTCAACGAAGCATCCTGATTTCATTTTGTTGTTTATAGGCGGCGGAACATTCACCCGTGCTGAAGAGCAGCTCATCAAGGAATTAGGGATAGGGGGCCGGGTCCAACAGCGCACCCTGCCCGATGCCGAAATGACTGCGGCGTATTGCAATGCCGAAATCTGTGTCTTCCCTTCGCGTTTTGAAGGATTTGGATTACCTGCTCTTGAATCGATGGCCTGCGGCACCCCAACAGTGTTGGCTGCAGCCACCTCACTGCCTGAGGTTGGCGGCGATGCGGCGCGTTATTTCACTCCGGGAGATGTAAACGAACTAGCGGCCGTGATCTCAGAAGTGCTTGCCGATCCAGTCGAACAAGATCGACTCTCGCGCTTGGGCATTACTCGGGCAGCACAGTTTTCGTGGGAGCGGTCCGCAAAAGAAACCGCAGCCGTCTATGAATCGCTGCTCGGATAAAGTACAAGCATCATGAATTCGGAACACAGCGAGCGCATTCGGGCAGAACACGCGTCAGTTGGTTCCTACATCTCCTCCGTCTTGGCCCCAGATCAACGCCGAAACGTATTACTGAGCTCATTTAGTCAGTGGGATTTTGCTCAGGCCGCGTTAGCTGACATCGCACTGTGTTTGCGAGATCTTGGTTCTGATGTCACTCTTGCTTTTTGGTCTGGGCGAACCCCCCTGCATGATGTGGGTTGGACAACAAGTCGCCGAGTGAGTGCGCTCTTGCGGTCACCTGGTCGTGACGATCGAGTAAAACAGGCTCTTCTCCAAGCGGGCCTAAACTATAAAACATTTGCCGAGCCACCGATTCGGCGATGGCGTCCGGTTGAAGCGTTGAGCATTCCGGTCACCTTAAATCGAACAAGTATTAGAGCGATGCAATACCGAGGCACAGCTGTAGGTCGAGCAATTTTGCAAGTACACCCAGACACCGAAACACCAGTTACTGATGATTTCTTATGGCCTAAGAAATGGGTAGAAGCAACAGCTCAGTCATATGCCTATGTGTATGACCAGACGTTGCAACTCATTGATGAGCGTGGCGTTACCGCCATCATTGTGTACAACGGGAGATTCCTGCACGACCGCGCTACTGCTGCAGCAGCGGAAACTCGCGGGCTCCCAGTGTTGAATTACGACATGGGTGGAAGCCACACGGATTTCGACCTCACTATTGATGCAACTCATGACTGGGATGCATTACAACAGCGAATGTTGAAGCTATACAACGAATGGCCCGAGAACGAACGTGATGAACTGGGTAGTAGTTGGTTTCTAGAGCGGGTCAACCATGAAGATCCGATGAATGCACTGTTTGTTGAGGCTCAGAAGAAGGGTTCGAAAGTTGAACTTCCGAAGGCCGAATGTGTAGTGGTGTATTTCAGTTCTTCCGGTGATGAGATCGCTGAGTTGGAATTGGATTGGGATGCATATTTTGCTGGTCAAAACAACGCACTCAAAGTGCTCGCCGATGAATGCCGTCAACGCCCTGGCTATTCACTGGTGGTGCGCTCGCATCCGCATAAGAGAATAAAGCCAAAGCA
>JBAXRV010000099.1:0-1959 GCA_037131045.1 Actinomycetes bacterium | reverse complement strand
TCCGTGGAGTGCTTTTTTGATTTCATCTTGGCTGAGAGTCCTGCCCGCATTCACCAATGTGTACACCGTCAAGATAAACCCTGGACTACAAAATCCGCATTGCACCGCCGAATGGCGCATAAAAACTTCTTCTGCGCGTCGATAAAAGTCTGTGCCACGAAGCCCTTCAATCGTCGTTACTTCAGAATCGCGAGCTTCGACCGCCAGCGTCGTGCATCCACTGACGGGGACACCGTCCACCAGCACCGTGCACACACCGCATACTTGCACTTCACACGACTGCTTGGTGCCCGTAAGTCCAAGCTCGGTGCGTAACCAATCAAGTAGCAAAGTGTTGTCAGCGACATCCATCTCGTGGCGCTTGCCATTTACGACGGAGACGACTTCCACTACCGGTTCTCTCGCGTTCCTTGCGATGCTTTGTGCTCTCCCAACTCACGAACCCAGCGGTTCCAATATTCGGTCAGGAATTTATCCTGGTACTTGATCGGGAAAATCTTCTTCACTTCAGCAAGTGGAATTGGATTGAGTTTGCCGAGCTGCCCCGCGTATATCTGCAATTTGAGCGATCGTTCAAGTGTGATAGCGGAAAGTATGGCCCAGCGAATATCTTCGCCAACAAATACGACGCCGTGATTCTGCAACAACACCGCACGACGTTCGCCCAAAGCATGTGCGACTCGTTGACCTTGCTCTGGCGTCATGATGAGGTGCGCCGAGTCTGTATATCGGCCAATTCCTTCGTGGAACAGGACCGAGTCATGCGTGAGATATTCCAACTTGGCATCTGTTGAACTCAATGCGGTGGAGTAAACGGGATGACTGTGAATCACCGCGCCGACTTCGGGTCGTGCTCGATAGATCTCGGTGTGGATAAGTGCTTCAAGATGCATGCCAGGAACTTTCAGGCCATCTGGATTATTGAGGTCAACCACGATCACGTCGTCAGGTCCAACTTCGGCAAGAGAAATTCCCTTACGTTTAATCGAAATCAGATTGCCACATGCATGCCGCACGCTGACGTGTCCAAGTGTGAGGTCTTCGCCAAGAGTTGACATGATCTGTGAGCCCAAGGCAACCTGATTGGCCGCTTCTTGCGGATCCAACGCCAACCAAGATTCGGTGGGAGCATCAAGCGCCATGGTTAGTGACCTCTCGACGGTGCATGTTCCGTTGGTGGGTAGTCGGACGATGTGAACGCGAAGACCATCACGAGATTTTGGGTGCCTGTATTTGCAACGGTATGCCAAACATGAGGCGCGATATATGCAGCGCTGCCTTCACTCACGCCCACGACTCCATCTCGCATTCGTAGTTCGCCAGATCCGGAGACAACGTATGCGAGTTCTTCCACTTCGTGCGACAAGTCATCTGTAGCCATCCCCGGAGTAAACACGGAATACCCCATGCAAGCCTCATTCGTGCCAACTGTTGACGAACTGATCAGCACTCTGCTCCAGCTATCACCAGGTAGCGCAACAGGTGCGACGTCGCCGAGTCGTACTACGCGAACGCCTTCTACAGCTGCCATACACCATCCTTGAGAATGAATTTACCGCTGTCAAGAATTTCAAGTGTGGCGTTGTGCATCACGCCATCGAGGTGAAGTCGACAATGGTTTTGACCACCGGGATAGCAGTTGCAGTTGTCGCCAAGTGCGAAGTGCACCGTTCCTTTGCGTCCCTTTTCGGACGGTGAACCGAGTGGCGAGAAATCGCTTGTCCCAAAAGCAAACTCAGCAACGACATCAGCACCCTCAACACCGTGCACAATGTCGCGCAATTTCGTGGCTTCTGCTTTACCTTCAATCGATTTATAACGACCATTTTCAACATGCCATGTGATGGGGTTCTCTACGTTGGTTGGAACTCCAATGCCAAGCATGTTGCCGTCAATCACAATTCGACCATTTGTCTGGTCTTCAACAGCTGCGTAAGCAACCTCTCCCCACAATGGAAC
>JBAXRV010000098.1:0-1972 GCA_037131045.1 Actinomycetes bacterium | reverse complement strand
GCCCTGACGCAACTGAATACGATACGCCCGATCGTCAAATGACTTGTGGAGAAGATCATGATGCATCAGTCCGTAATTTCTAAAGCAACTCGTGGTGATTTGAACGCAACCTTCATAACGCAAAATATGTTTCGACGCCATGGTGGAGGTCGTTTGGCGGCGTTTGCCATGCTGGTCATTGCGTGTTTTGTTGCACCCCTTGGCTTCGCGCAGTCTGCCTACCCCGTGAAGCCAATCAGGATCGTTCTGGGCTTCTCCGCTGGAGGCGGGACCGATGTGATTACGCGTGCAATCGGCCGCTACTTGGGTGAGTCACTTGGCGCGAGCGTTGTCATCGACAACAAACCAGGCGCGAACGCCAACATTGCCGCCGAAATCGTTGCGAAAGCCCCTAGCGATGGTTACACGCTTCTGTACAACACGTCATCAATCGCATCGAGCCCTGCGCTCTATGGTGATAAGCTGAAATATGATGTGCTGAAGGACTTGGTGCCGATCGGTCGCGCCACGAGTTTGCCGATGGTCCTTCTGGTGCCCGCCAATTCGAAGTTCGGCAATGTTAGTGAACTCGTCGCATACATGCGCGCTAATTCCGGCAAGCTTGATTACGGCTCTGGCGGCAACGGGAACGTGACACACCTGTCTGCACTGGCCTTTGAAACTGCCGCTAGCGTCAAGGGCGCACATATCCCCTATAAGGGAGAGGGTCCAGCAATTGCAGACCTGATGGCGGGACATATTCAGTTTTACTTCGCTACTTCGGCTGGTGCGATTCCTGCAGTGGCCTCCGGGAAAGTCAGGGCACTCGCAGTCGCGGCTTCATCGCGCTTAGAGACGCTGCCTCTCGTTCCGACCTTAAATGAAACGGTCGCGAAGGGAGTCGAAATGTCAGCATGGTCCGGCATGATGGCACCAATCGGGACGCCGACTGCGATCATTGAAAAACTCAACAAGACCTTGAATGCTGCGCTGGTAGATCCGCAGGTGCAGGCGTTTTTCGTTGCCCAGAGCGCCGTGGCGAACCCCTCGTCGCCATCTGAGTACAGCACCTTCTTGCATAAGGAAGTCGAGGCCCTCACTAAAGTCATTCGCGATGCCAAAGTATCGGTCGATGAATAGTCGATCGGCTCATAACACGGCTTACGCAGCCACCAGTACCGAAGGAATATTTCCAGTCTTGGCAGGTAGGCGACGTACGTTTAATTTTTTCAAGAATTGACCTACCCACTGCGCGTACGATGCCAACAATTTTTAGACACTATATGTGACTATTGAGGTGCGGACACTTTTGCAACGCACAACAGTATTCTTTGAATCCACCGTGGTGCGAGGGCTAATAGGATTTACTGTTAATTTGCGCTGAATCCTGACCCAGGATTTGCATCTAATTTTGACCCACCCAATTTTCAAAATTCTAGGTCAATTTGTCACTGTTACGGACTTTTTTCTCTCCTTTTTAGCTTGAGTTGAACTGTTCTTGAATCGATAGCTTTCATTTCCTGTCTCCACGATGTGGCAGTGATGGGTTAGCCGATCAAGCAGCGCAGTTGTCATCTTGGCATCGCCGAACACAGACGCCCATTCGGTAAAACTTAAATTAGTCGTAATGATGACACTGGTTCTTTCGTAGAGCTTGCTGAGTAGATGGAATAGCAAGGCGCCACCGTTCTGACTAAATGGTAAATATCCCAGCTCATCCAGAATGACTAGGTCGGCATACATCAACCGTAGTGCAAGTTGCCCTGCTTTACCTGCAGCCTTCTCTTGCTCAAGTGCGTTTACCAATTCAATCGTGGAGAAGAAACGCACACGCTGGCGACGGTGTTCAATAGCTTGAACGCCAATTGCAGTGGCTAGGTGTGTTTTACCGGTACCTGGTCCACCAACCAACACAACATTTTGAGACGATTCAATGAACTCACATCTGTGTAATTGTCGGATGAGCGCTTCGCTTGCATCGCTGCAACCGAAG
>JBAXRV010000097.1:0-1980 GCA_037131045.1 Actinomycetes bacterium | reverse complement strand
TCGGTGAGGCTCATGAGGTCAGTGTAGTTGTGGGGCTTAGCCCTGAACCACGCTGGGTTTTAGTTCTGCCACTCGTTGTCGAGGAAGTTGGTGAAATCTTCAGTCCACGTTGCGTAGTGCGGCCAGATTCCTTCAACCCAGTCGTGAGCAGCGTCATGATCAACGTTCTCGTGGCGCATGTACCACGCCTTGAGAATGAGACCAGTGCGGCTGCGACCACCGTGGCAGTGAATGAGAACTTCACGGCCTTCGCGAAGGAAAGCCTCGATGGAGTCAACTGCATCTTTCACGATGGAGTGCAAGTGAGTGTTGCGAGCATCTTTATCAATGAGGTAGAACTCGCGTCGATAAGGAAGGTGCTCTAGTCGCCCGTATGTACGACAGAGTGAAATGATTCCCATGTTGGAATCTGCACTTGGTGCACCAGTCATGTTGCTTGCAAAGATTCCTGCGTCATGCAGCATCGTTGGCTTGATGACAGATTCAAGTGGAGTCTCACGTTTTGGTGGGAGGCCAAGTAGGCGATGCGCTGTGTCGAGCAATGTGCCAATGGTGTACTTCTTGATTGTTCCATCTGGTTGGCGCACGCTGCCGTTGACATACGTAGTCCATCGAGAAGGGATCTGCTGGATTCCGTAAAGCGCACCGGCAATTGCACCAGTGACGGCTGCAACGGTGTCGGCATCGTCGCCAAGGTTTACTGCGGTAGTGACAGCTTCTTCGAATGAAGACGTATTACGAACACACCAGATGGCTTGTGCGATACATGTCCATACTGAACCGTTGCCGGGGTAACCAGGAAGTGTTGGGTTCCACTGGTCGCTCAACATGTCAGCGTAGATGTCGTGCTGTGGGCCACTCACGATGTCAAGAATGTCAACAAATGAATCGTCGATTGAACCAGAGATGATGATGCGACGAATGAGTTCAGCAACAATGGCCGCTCCATACGATGCGCCTTCTTCATAGTGAGTGAGATCAGACTGTTGGCGAGCAATCTTTGCTGTCTTTGGGGCACCCCATCGAACGCCGGCAATAGCAATTGGCACGATGCGCATGACCGAGCCGTTACCTGCTGACTGGCCGAGGTATGCGTGTGCTTCTTCTGCTGCAGTCATGTAGTCAGAATTACTGAGCGAAACGCGAGTGGTGTTTCCAATGTCGCGTGCAGTTTCTGCCCATGCTTTGAAGTGATTCCATGTTGTCTCTGGATCAAACTTTCCATCAACAAGTGATTCAGCAAGAGCAAGAGCCATTTGTGTGTCATCGGTGAATTCACCTGGTGCCCAATCGAAACTGCCGCCACCAATAAGTTCTCCTGTGCCGCCGACAACTGGAGTAGGGAAGGTGCGCAAGTATGTGCCGGGCTTATCGAATTCAAATGGTCCTCCGCTGGCATCGCCAACTGCTGTTCCAACTAACGCGCCTAGTACGGCATGCAGTTGATTTCGGGTGAGGCTTCGGGGATCGAGTGGTTCTTTTGTTATCTGTGTCATAGGGCCTCCGTGGTGTTGGGCGAATAGGGTATGACAGACTATAAACGGAGGGTGTGTGGGGGTTTCCTAAAGCCTTGCAGCTATTGACTTTTGTGGGAAAAGCAAAAGCCCCGCGATTTACATCGCGGGGCTCCTGATCAGACTTGTCATTCCAGAATCAAATTCTAATGCTGACAATTTCTAATTTGGTCCTGTCATTCCAAAGTTAAGTCTATGGAGAAAACAACAGAGGCGGAACCTTGTGGTTCCGCCTCTGACTACTTGGCCTGTCCTGCTTCGTCAGTGCAGTAGAGCTGTGCACGAGCACTGCCGTTTGTTTTGTGAGGAGCCGACGAGCGGAATTGAACCGCTACCTTTGGAATGACAAGACCAATATGCTCCCGTTACACCACATCGGCCTCAACAGTTATGTGTGCGAGGTGTTTTCTCGTTTGGAAAGAGAATGGCCCGACGCTTTCGCATCGGGCCATTGACGGGTTTGTGT
>JBAXRV010000096.1:0-2005 GCA_037131045.1 Actinomycetes bacterium | reverse complement strand
GTCGTAGTCCGTGTGGTGGCCTCGTACATGCGTCATCGCGTTGACTGATGAACAGCCACCAATGACTTTTCCCCTAGCCTGTTCCATTGTTCGGCCGTTAATCGCAGGGTGTGGTTCGCTTCGATACAACCAATCATGATGGACGCCGGCATTTCTGCCAAAACCCAAGGGAATATGAATGAATGGATCGTAGTCCCATCCACCGGCTTCAAGTATCAGTATGCGGATTCCCAAGTCTTCGCTGAGGCGCTTGGCCAGTACGCAGCCAGCAGTACCTGCCCCGACAATCACATAGTCAAAAGTATTTTTCATATGCATTTAGTCACCTAATCAAGCCGAGATTTACTGGCCGGACATTCCTGCTGCCTTTGCCGCGATGGCGTTGGCTGCCAATTCATCACGAATTCGTTTGTCGAACTGTTCCGGGGTTAAGCGCATTGGTTCTGTACCAAGTTTCGCCAGGCGTTCACGAATTTCTGGCGTGTCCAAAGCCTTGATAGTCTCCTCATAGAGTCGATTAATGACAGCGCGTGGTGTTTTTGACGGGGCAAACAGTCCGGTCCAAAAGTTGTATTCGGAATTTGGAAATCCCGCCTCTAAAGTCGTGGGGACATCAGGTAGCACAGAGGATCGGGTAGAGCTACCGACAGCAAGGGCAAGCAGCTTTCCTTCGCGGATATATGACAGCACAGGTGTAATTGGGCAGAAGTAATAGTCAACCCTGCCGGTCAGGACATCCGTCACCGCTTCTGGCGTTCCCTTGTAGGGGATGTGTACGCCCTCAAAGCCTGCGCTGATTCGAAAGCGTTCGGAATTCAACTGACCTGCAGTACCTGCCGATGCGTAGTTGATCGACCCTGGCCGAGATTTGGCATGGCGCACTAGATCGTGAATCGTCTTGTGTCCTTTGGATGGGGAAATGATCATTGCAAGCGGTGCAACGCCAAGAGGAGTGATGCCTGAGAAGTCACGAATTGTGTCGTACGGAAGGTCATTGGAAGTGACAGGTGTCACTGTATAGGAGGAAGTGTGGACCAACAGGGTGTAGCCGTCGGGCTCCGCTTTCGCCACATGATTCACTCCGATAACACCATTACCGCCAGCACGGTTCTCGACCAGAAAGGTCTGGTTAAATTGCTGCTGTAGTTTTCCTGCTAGCGTCCGAGCCAGGATATCTGCATTACTGCCGCCAGTGAGTGGGACAACGATTCGTACCGGTTTTGATGGCCAGCTCTGCGCTAGCGAAGAGTTGATCGCAATAAGGGACGCTAGGCAGGCAGCAATTTTTATGACGAATAGCTTTTTTTCCATGACTACACTCCACGCTTGAAAATAATTTCTAAATTTTACTCGGGTCTGATTCCCGAAGCTTTTACGGCACGGGCGTAAATATCCAGGCTTCGCTTGATACTTTCAACGTAAGCCTCAGGGGTGCTACCAACCGCGATAGCGCCCAGCTCGCCAAGCCGTCGGACCATGTCCGGATGTTTGGTGGCTTTTTGAATCTCTTGCGAAAGTCTGGTGACAATTACCGAAGGGGTTCCGGTGGGCGCAACCACACCAATCTCTCCTGCGAAATGAAAGCCAGGATAGGTCTCGGCAATGGCTGGAATGTCGGGAGTTCTGGGGGTTCGGCTAGACGGTGTTCCAGCCAGTAGTCTGGCTTTGCCCGAGCGGATAAACGGTTCAATCGCGGCAAGTGTGGAGACGACAATCTGCACATCACCTGCGATGAAAGCCGGAACCGATTGCCCTGTGCCTTTATACGGTACGTGCGTGACGTCTATCCCGGCAGCCGCTTTCAGGGACTCCATGGCGATATGGTGCAGGCTGCCGATTCCCGCGGAGCCGTAGCTCAATTGACCGGGTTTGCTGCGTGCCAGGTTCAATAACGCTTGCAAGCTGTTGATGTTCATGGCCGGATTGACTGCTATGAACATCGGGGTCATCGTGACCTGCGTTAACTTTTAGTACCACTTCAAGTGAGAGATTTTGCTAATCTTTT
>JBAXRV010000095.1:0-2006 GCA_037131045.1 Actinomycetes bacterium | reverse complement strand
TGTATGACACACCAGTCGAAGATCGATGGGATATCAACGGCAATGCAAATGGCGGCTACTTGTTGGCATTAGTCGGCAATGCCATGCGTGCAGAGAGTGGTCGTCCTCATCCCGTATCGATTTCGATGCACTATTTGTCGCCAGCACCCGCCGGTCCTGCCACAACCACATGTGAAGTGGTGAAAGCGGGAAGGCGGTTGTCGACAGTTGTGGCGTCAATGTCTCGCGATGGTCGCGACGTAGTTCGTTCAATCGGAACATTTGGTGATGTTGATGCATCAATTGGTGCGCAGTCGAACACGTTGGTCATGCCAGACATGGTTGCCTTCGAAGATTGCCCTGTGCGCCCTGCAAACCCTGACATGAAACCTGGTCTTGGTTCACGTCTGGATATGCGCCTGCATCCCGATGATGTCAGCTTTGCAACCAACGAGCCCTCAGGTATTGCGCGTGTACGCGGATATTTCGCATTCAAAGATGGTCGTCCCGTTGACACGCTTTCGTTGTTGCTTGCAGCTGATGCATTCCCGCCCGTTACGTTCAACTTGTTCGGCATGAAGGGGTGGGTTCCCACCATTGAATTCACAGTGCATGTACGCGGAGTGCCTGTGCCTGGCCCGATTTTGTGTGAGTTCACTAGTTCTCTCACTCAAGGTGGGTATTGGGAAGAAGATGGCGTGATGTGGGACTCTGCTGGCAACGTTGTTGCAATGAGTCGTCAGTTGGCACTTGCTCCGTTGGGAACAGATTAAGAACGTTTGCTGCGTGCGCCGAGCGAGTACGTAATTGCCATACCGATAAGGGCAACAGTGATTGTTGTTGTCCGTCGCGCCAACATCTTTGATCGTTGAGCAAACACAACAATTGGCCACCCACGTGAACGAGCAAGTGCAGACAATTGTGCATCAGGGTTAACCGCAACTGCATTGCCCACAATTTCCATCATCGGCACGTCGCTCATGGAGTCTGAATACGACCATGAATCAGCAAGGTTGATATTGCGCTCGGCCGCGATGGCTGCAATTGCTTCTGCTTTTCCAGGTCCGTAACAAAATGGTCCAGCAAGACGACCCGTGTATACACCGTTGTCAACTTCACCGCGCGTGCCAATGCCACCGGTCATCTCGAGTGCGATTGCAAGTGGCTCAACAATTTCAATGGGGGATGCCGACACGATCCATGTTTCGCGGCCGGCGGCATGATGTTGTTCAAGCAATGCACGCGCTTCTGGTCGAATGAGACCAAGAAGTTCAGGAAGAACTATTTCGTTTAGTGCCAATAGATCAGTTTGTTTAGCACCGCCAGCAGCAGACAGAATTCGATCGCGCACATTGGTGCTTGAGTTATCGCTAGAGCCAACTAGACGAAACTTCACTGCCCCGATTGCATCGCCAATGAACTCCTGTGGGCGAATAAGTCCTGCGTCGTACGCCGCACGCGCAAACACAAATGCAGACGAACCGGCAATAAGTGTGCGGTCAAGGTCAAAGAAGGCTGCTGTCTTTTCTGGAGTGTTCATAAAGCCACCGAGATTGCATAGACACGTTTACGTGAAACACCAAGAGCTGCAGTGACCTCATCAACAGCGCTGCGCTTTGATATTCCTGCAGATGTTCGCGAAGTCAATTCAGTACGAATGTCATCATCTGTCACGTCAACTGATTCTGCTGTGACTGGTGCAATGACTAATGCGTATTCACCACGAGGCTCAACAGCGCGGGAATGAAGAACAGCATCGCCGAGGCTGCCGCGCCACATATCTTCATGAAGTTTGGTGAGTTCACGCGCAAGGACCACAAGGCGATCATTGCCGCATACGTCCGCCAGGTCAACCAAAGTTTTCTCTAAACGATGTGGTGCTTCGTACAACACAGTGGTGCGTCGTTCACGTGCAACCTCTGTTAGGCGTACACGACGCTCACTTCCGCTGCGTGGCAGAAAGCCATCAAATGCGATTCGTGCTGTTGGTAATCCGCTCATAGCTATAGCCATAACAAAGGCAGCAG
>JBAXRV010000094.1:0-2304 GCA_037131045.1 Actinomycetes bacterium | reverse complement strand
AATTTTGTCGCACTCAACTAGCTCAGTACTGAGCTTGCTAAGACGTGGCGCTACGGTGCGCTCGATTTCGCTGGCGATGGCAATGACATGTGTCAACATTTCACTTGTTGGTGCTCCTGCACATGCAGGAACTCACAAGATCATGGTGTGTTTTAAGACCGCCACAAATCTAGGAATCGGCGGACTTCATGTGTCTTGGGATCCTGACGGCGATGTTGACGGATTTGATGACGTGGCTACAAAGTCGAGCGGGTGCTTGAAAAAAGCCCAGATTGTTCCGGATGACAGTGCTCTGATTTATGCGGATGCCTCGTATGCCAAACCAATTGGCGTGGGAGGCCAGACACTGACATCAGTTCAAATCCAATGGGCTGGCGGTGACTTCAGTGCGTATCCCCTTGCGAGTGGGGCACGCAAGATTACGTTCACCTTGGAGCCCCCACCTGAGTATTCAGTTGAGAATATTCGTGCAGTGATGGCAGATGGCACAGTGATCCCGAACGCAGCAATAAATCTTTTTGGTGCTGATAACGCACCATTAATTTCGCAAGACGAAACCAAGCCTGGAAAGAACGATGTTCGCTTTGTAGACACCGACGGTCTCTTTCAAATCGAACAATCAGGTACTGATCCAACGATCACACAATTTTGGACAAATCTTGATGGCACGAAATGCACTGGCTTTGATGTGCAAGAGGACTTGGACAATGGTGGAGTAATTCCCTCAGCCACAGTGTGCAAGGCAAGTTCGACTCTGACTGGGGCCGATGGATCATATGCACTGCGCTATTACGGCGATTCACTATTGCCGTTAGGCCCTAAGGCCAGCTTTTCGCTTGCGCTTCTTGGACTTCCATTGGTAACGAGTCTGTTAAGTAGTTACCCGCTGGACGGCGACGGCTCGACTGATGTGGAATTTGCGAATTTGCCGCGTATAACTCAAATACCAAGCGTGCCACTGGCTGCTAATTCAAAGGTTCCCTACACAGTGAGTGTGGTGGCGATGAGTGGCGCCAATGTGGAATCAGCGTCAGGAAGCCCAATTGTCGGCAAGGTGTTGACTTTGAAAGCTTCGGTGACGATGAAATCGACGAAATCCTGCAAACCAAAAACTAAAGTGACAACGAATGGCTTAGGTGTTGCAACCTTTACGTTGTGCCTCACAAAGGCTACAACGTTTCAAATTACGGGACCGCAAGTTGTTCCTAGTTCAGGTTTTAGAGCCACAGTAAATTAGTCAGTGCACATCGAACTGGATTATTGTGCAGCTGTAGCAAGTTCCACTTCAACGGTGATATATCCATCGGATGCCACATAGTTGAAATCGTCTTGGACTCGGCCGGCCGCCATCAGGTCGGAGGCAGCTTCTTTGATGAGTTCGAGTGTGGCAGCAGGAGCAGTGATAGTTGCCCGCATAACGTCGGCGCGCATAGATACCTTGGCTTCACTCTTTGCTTTGCGTAACTGTGAAATAACTTCAGCAACTACACCGACCATGTCAGCGTTCCCACCAAAGTCGCGCAATGCATCGGCCTGTGGCCATTGCGAGGTATGCACTGATTCGTCATTGAACCACGACCACACCTCTTCAGTGACAAAAGGCAGGAATGGCGCAAAAAGCTTAAGCAGAGTCTCGAGTGCAAGAGTCAGTGTCGCTTTTGCGGAGTCAGCAGCCTCGTCGCCGTCGAGCCCGTAGGCCCGATCTTTTACAAGTTCAAGGTGGTCGTCACAGAATGCCCAGAAGAATGTTTCGGATACCTCAAGCGCGCGGGTGTAGTTAAAGTCTTCAAATGCTTTGGTTGCTTCATCAACAACATGGGCAAGTGATGCCAGAAGCGCCTTATCGAGCGCATGTGTAATGGCAGTCGTCGGAGCGCTGCCTTGACCCATGGTGAACTTACTTGCATTCAAGATCTTGGTGGCCAGGCGACGACCAATCTTCATTTGACCGACATCAAATGCGGTGTCAGTACCTGGCCGGCCACTAGCTGCCCAGTAGCGCACACCATCTGAGCCGTGCTCATCAAGCAAATCAAGCGGAGTGACCACGTTGCCCTTTGACTTACTCATCTTCTTGCGGTCCGGATCTAAAATCCAACCGCTGATTGATGCGTGCTTCCAGGGGACTACGCCTTCTTCGAAGTGGGCGCGCACAACAGTTGAGAACAACCAGGTGCGAATAATTTCGTGTGCTTGGGGTCGGACATCGAATGGGAATACTCGCTGCCACAAATCATCATCGGTGGTCCACCCGCCTGCAATTTGAGGCGTCAGCGATGATGTTGCCCAGGTGTCCATAACATC
>JBAXRV010000093.1:0-2331 GCA_037131045.1 Actinomycetes bacterium | reverse complement strand
CTTTAGCGCACAAAATAATGGTCTCGGCTCTGCGGAATCCATGGGCTTCACCTTCAAATTTAAAATATTTGTGACGCAAGCCTTTTTCTATGCAGACATCACGAAACGCTTCAGACTGCGATGGTGGCACAATCGGGTCATCTAGTCCTTGAAAAAAGATGACGGGGACGTTGAGGTTGTGAGCGTGCGTTAACGGTGAGCGTTCCCGATATAAATCCGCACATTCGGGATATGGTCCAACGAGGGAATCAAGATAGCGACTTTCAAAATCGTGAGTGTCTTGCGCTAATGGAATCAAGTCAGCAACACCGTAGTAATCGGCGCCACCAGCAAAGATGTCACTATGAACCAGTGCATTCAGGACTGCGAATCCGCCAGCACTTCCGCCGCGAATGAAGACTTGATTAGGTTCTGCAATTCCTTGATCAATGACACCTTGAGCTACCGCAATGATGTCTTCAGTGTCGACGATGCCCCATTGTCCATGCAAGAGATTGCGATAGTCGCGTCCATAGCCGGTAGAGCCACCGTAGTTCACATCAATCACTGTGAAGCCACGGGACGTGAAGTAAGCAAACTTGATATTGGCAACGGCATCCGAGTGACCAGTAGGTCCACCATGGGCAGTCAGAATTACTGGCGTGCGCGCCGGAGTTGCAATGTCGGGATGCGTCGCTGTGTGCATAATGGCGTGGACAATTCGTCCGTCCTTACTCGGGAATGTGACTGCGTAAGGCGTGCTGAAGAATTCCGCGGATACTGGCAGTGGAATTTCCCGAATGACTCGATCTTGTTTGTGTTGCGCGATGTTCATAGATACAACAGAAGGCATGTGTGACACACCACCACCAACGGCATACACATACTGGCGGGTAGTGGAGAAGGTGTAGAACGAGTTGAGGTCACTAGCAAGCGGAGTCCAGTCTCCGGTACTGATGTCTAATGCCACAATGTCGCGATATGTGGGTGCACCACGTGTGCCTATAACGGTGTTATTGCCGACGTAACTTAAATAGCGCCACCCAACAAACCACATCGCTAATGCCCAGTCAGATTGATCCTGACACACCACACCAGATTCGCCATCCGTATTCGTAGACCAGACGTTCCACCAGCCTGTCGCATCACTGAGAAAACACAATTCGTACGGAGCAACCCAGGTGGGGCTGTTGACAGATTCAGTGGTTGAACCTGCAAGAACCTTTTTATTTATAAGTTGCCCGGAGTGATCGATGTCTGCCACGAACAATTCGGTACCGTCCCATGGCATTTGTGGATGCTCCCACGCAATCCAGGCAAGCATATTGTCATCAGGAGACAGTGTCAGGTGAGCGTAGAAATGAGAGTGATTGTCTAACTCTCGTATGTTTCCATCTGGTGAGATAGCAATAATTGCTCGGGTCGTCGCGCCGTGTTTACTTGATTCCCGTATGCACCAAATTTCGTCACCGCGAATCAGCATGTCGCAATAGCGCCAAGACACGTCACTGGGTGACTCAGGAGTAATAGCGCGAGGTTGCCCGCCATCAACTTTCCAGTACAGGCGTTGATCATTAGCTTCGCAAAAGAGTAGTCCGCCTTGTCCATTCCATGACGTCACCAGCCAGCTCAGCCCACCCATTTCATGGACTCGCGTTTTTGCACTCCAGGGCGCCGCAAGAATGTCTCCATGCTTCTCACTGATGACCACATTTCGGCCACCTTCATGTGGGCGTTCTTCGTCCCAAAAGACATCACCGTTAAAAGGTTGGGTGAACGCAAGTCGTACGCCAGCCTGCGCGAGCATGTCAGGAGTGATTGGGCTGTCCCACATTCCCGGCGTTGTAGATGCGTGCGAGCTTGAGTCAGATGTATGTGAGGTCATGGCGGTTCACTAAAAGTGTCAGTGGCGATGCGTCTTAAAGAAGCGGGTATGAGCCGTCAGCATCGTGCTTTTCAGTACCAACGAGTGCTGGCGTGAACACACAGATGATGCGAACGTCGGTCTTGGTACGCATCTGGTGACGGTCGTGATGATCCAATGTGTATGACATTCCTGGTCGTACCGCGAATACTTCGCCAGTTTCTAGATTCTCAAGTTCACCTTCGCCCTCGAGAATGTAGTTTGCTTCGATGTGATTCTTGTATTCAAGAGTCAGCGTTGAGCCAGCTTTCAAGTGTGTGTCGTGTAATGAAAAACCAACGCCATCAATTCGAGTCAGCATACGTAGGCTAGTGCCCGTTGCGAACTCGGAATGGTTAGGTCCTCCAACAAGGTCCTCTGAATAACGAACAATCATGAAAGTCTCCTCCGACTAGTAGTACGAGCCTATTGCGAGCCTGAGAATGACC
>JBAXRV010000092.1:0-2376 GCA_037131045.1 Actinomycetes bacterium | reverse complement strand
GGCAAGTGAATACGGTTAACCTGCACTTGCGCTCACTGATCGTGACACAGTTGCAGGGGCAGTCAGTTTTGTTCAGGCATGTCAGTCAGCGGGCATTGCTCCGATTCTCGGCGTTGATATTGCGTTACTGACTCCGCAGCCATATCAACCCACACCAATGCATGGTGGGAAGTCGATTCGCGCTGAGCGACCACGCGTCACGTTACTGGCACGCGATAAGCGCAGTTGGGCTGGCTTGTGTGCTGTGATTTCGTTGGCTTATCAAGGTGACCGGGTCGAACCTGAAATCGACCGGGCAGATGTGATGCGGTTAGCTGGCGAATACGGACTCACAGTATTACTTGGCCCGACCTCAGATGTAGGTCTTGATATTGCGCATCGTCGACCCGATCGAGCACTCGAACAACTCACAGCGTGGCGCAACCATGATGTCACTACCTATATAGAGGTAGTGACGCACCGCGAACATCCCGATGGGCCTGGGTTATCCGACCGGTTTGCGGCTCGGATGTTGCAGTGGGCCATTGTTCATCGCACGCCTGCTGTGCTGACCAACATGGTTCGATATCGCGACCCTTCGTCGTCCAAAGTAGCCGATGTGTTGGATTCAGCGCGCTTACAAGTGGCATTAGCGAAACGACATCGCACGAGCACAACGGACCAAGCATTTTTAGCGGACTCGGCGCACATGACCAACACTGCGCAACGGATAGCAGGAATGGTTGGCGATGCCCGCGATATCAGTAACTCGTTATTGCGGCAGACACAATCACTTGGCGAACAGTGTGTGATTGACCCAGCAGCCGATCTGGGGCTTGGTGGAATGTATGTTCCAGAACTTTCACAGCTCATGCCGCACGAAACCCGAAGTGCTGACTACATTTTGCGCGAACACTGCGAAGTAGGTTTGCGCGAGTATGTGGCTCGTGAGCCACGCAATAAAGCAGCCGCTATCACGCGGTTAGATTCGGAACTCGATGTGGTAACTCGCATGGGACTTGCTGGCTATCTGTTGACAGTGGCGCAAGTTGTTCAGATGATTCGCGACATGAACATCCGAGTTGCAGCTCGTGGTTCAGGAGCGGGCAGTTTTGTTAACCACGTATTAGGAATATCGGGCGTTGACCCGATTGAACACAACCTCTTAATGGAACGGTTTGTCTCGACATTGCGGCCCGGGTTGCCCGACATCGATGTTGATGTTGAATCGGCACGTCGGCTTGAAGTATATGACGCAATTTTTGAACGCTTTGGAACCGAGCGCACAACATGTGTGTCGATGCGCGAGACCTATCGAGTGCGTAATGCCATTCGCGATGTGGGGGCGGCGCTGGGGATGCCGCCGGGCGAGATTCATACGCTGGCAAAAGCATTCCCACATATTCGTGCCAAATATGTGCGCAGTGCACTTGCTGAGTTACCTGAGTTACGTCGTACTGGTCTTGCCACACTGGCAGCACGCGGCGACTTAGATCAGTTCCTTGATTTAGTCGAAGGCCTTGACGGATTACCGCGCGGTATCGCAATGCATCCGTGCGGAGTTGTGCTCTCAGACAGCACATTGTTATCACGCACTCCAGTGCAACCCAGCGCACAGGGATATTCCATGACGCAGTTCGACAAAGACGATGTGGAGCACATGGGTTTATTGAAACTTGATGTGTTGGGTGTGCGGATGCAGTCAGCATTGGCGTATGCCATTACTGAAGTGGCTCGCACTCAAGGACACCAGGTCAATCTGGAGCACGTCCCGCTCGATGACCCCGCCACCTATGAATTGATTCAATCCACGCGCACATTGGGGTGTTTCCAGATTGAGTCGCCTGGTCAACGTGAACTCATCGGCAAGTTTGCTCCGAATGTCTTTGGCGACCTGATCATTGATATCTCACTATTTCGGCCTGGACCAGTCAAAAGTGACATGATCACTCCGTTTTTACGAGCGCGACAAGGCTGGGCCATGGCTGACTTCATTCATGAAGACCTGCGCGACACACTGGAGGAAACCTGTGGGGTTGTGGTCTTTCACGAACAAGTCATGCGCATTGTCTCCATCACAACAGGATGCACATTAGAACATGCTGACCTGATTCGACGACGTCTCGGAGACCACGCACACACCGATGCGATTCGGGAATGGTTCTACCGATTAGCGCGCGAACGTGGTTACACGATGCGCGTGATTGAAGAAGTCTGGGATGTACTACGAGCTTTTGCATCATTTGGATTTTGTAAGGCACATGCGGCCGCTTTCGCACTACCCACGTATCAGTCAGCATGGTTTAAAGCACACTACCCAGCAGCGTTTTTAGCTGGTGTACTCACACATGATCCAGGGATGTATCCCAATCGACTCATCGTTGATGATGCTCTTGC
>JBAXRV010000091.1:0-2403 GCA_037131045.1 Actinomycetes bacterium | reverse complement strand
TGTAGCCAACTACGCGGACGTATCTGATTTCGACGCTGCCAAAGAAATGGTGGATCAAGCCATCGATAGTTTCGGCGGGCTGGACTCTCTGGTACTCAACGCGGGGATCTTGCGCGACAAAATGATTTTCAACATGGATGAGAGTGACTGGGATGCTGTAGTCAAGGTCCACCTCAAGGGCCATTTCGCACCTGCGCGCCACGCGACTGCTTACTGGCGCGAGAAGAGTCGGCAAATTGGTGGAAAAGTTAACGCCTCAGTGATTTGCACTTCTTCATCAGTTGGGTTGCTCGGCAATACGGGTCAAACAAACTACTCGGCTGCTAAGGGTGGCATCGCTATGTTCTCCGTCGCGCTTGCGCAAGACATGATGCGTTATGGGGTTCGGTCCAACACCATTGCGCCGTCTGGAACAACGCGACTCATTGGCATCACACGCGGCACCGACATCAACGAGATTGCTGAGCCTGATCAGTACACCGAATACGATCCAAGAGATCCTGGCAACGTCGCACCTTTAGCTGTTTGGCTTGCATCTGACCTGTCACGTCATGTCAATGGTCAAGCTTTCTTTTCGCAGGGATCTCGTGTTACTCACTTCGCTCCGTGGACACCAAATGGTGTGGTGAGTGTTGCTGATCGTCAGTGGGATCCTGAAGAACTCGACCAAGCGATGAACACTGTGGTGTTTGGAACGATGCACGGTGGATTGCGCAGTGGTTACCAGTGGGGTGGGAAGTCAGCGCTGAATTCATAGTGTTGGCGAAAACTTCCGCAAAGGCTTCGTGTCAGTTCAGCTAAGTGGATGACATCTACCTCTCGATGCACGCATCTCTTGTATTCTTTACGAGATAGGAGCGGACGTGATGGTCACTAATGTTTCTCCATCAGCGTCGGTTACTGATGCTGACACGTTCTTTCCGTTGCCTTTCGCGCCGATGAGAGTGGTCTGCGCGATTGTTGTCTCATTAACAATCGTGTAGCCAGCTTTCTGTAACTCGCTCTTGTAGGCACCGGCAACTGTGGTGACGTCTCCAGCGACTTTCCACATGGCATTGGCTTCGCCTTTGGTTCCGGAAACAGATACTGTGACGAGCGTGCCGTCAACGGTCGGAACGTCTGAGGGCCAGTCGCTTGGCAGTGCGATACCTTCGCCAATCGCCGTCGTGGTGCCATCAGTTGATTTGACGGTGACACCGCCGTCAGCAATATCTACATCGGCTCCGGTACCTGACTCGAGGGCTTTCTCTGCTATCGATTCCACTGACTGGCCGCAAGAACTCAGGACAGGAACCCCGAGAATGAGAATTCCACTTAAAGCAAGCGCTCGTACAAACTTCTGATTCATGCCACATCCTCAATTCGTGCCAATCGAAATTTTTGGCGCTGGAACAAATTAAATGTTGGCATTCTGAAAGACGAAAATGCTCGCCAGTGCTCAAGATGTAACCGAAGCTAGCTAACTAATGCTCGTATTGAACAAGTCTAATTTCATAATTGTTGGCAAGGCACCTGAAAATGAGTGGAACACAAGTCACCCTGAAGTAGCGTCGAGGCCTTAGCTGTTCAGGCGCTTCTGGATGAATTCGAGTGCCGTTGTCCAACCCAATCGGTCGGCAGCATCGTTGCGCAAAGGTGGCACAGGTGCATTGAAGGCATGGCCAGCACCGGGATGAAGAACAAACTCGGCATCTAGTTCCCATGCCTTCGAGCGCCGCTCCACCTCAGTTCGCAGTTCAAGAGGCCAAATGGCGTCCTCGCCGCCGTACTCGATAAGCAGGGGGCACTGCAGTGTCCACATCATGTCGATGACATCAAGCGGATGTGCATCATCATGTGCGGCAAAGCGCGGCTGGCTCGGAAAAAACGCGACTGCCGCGGCAACCTCTCGATTGATGCAGGCAGCTGCGAGTGCCAGCGTCGCACCTGTGCAGTAGCCCCAGACTCCGACCCGATCCGGGTTAACCCGGGGATACGACCTCATGTAGTCAATGCACATCGCGATGTCGAGAAAGCCCCGGCGAAAGTTGAACTTGCTAATCACTGATCCGACTTCAGTGAAATCGACGTAGTTTTCGCGGTCCTTTGGCCCTTCGCCCCGGTAGTAGTCGGGAAGGATCACCACGAATCCACGCTCTGCAAGTGCGGCTGCGACCGTTCGTGTTGCGTGGTTTGGTCCATACGCTTCGGCACACATCACGATGGCTGGCGCTCCGTCGACTCGACTCGGCAAAAAGATCTCTGCAGGGAGGTCTGCACCGATCACTACAGGTTGTCCTGCGACGTCGTGCGGCTGTTCTTCAGCTGGCAAAGTGACTTTTGAAATGTCCGTGACCTCCACGAGTTCATCCTTTCGCTTGGTGTTTCTGCAATGGGGCAGCTGCATGTTGATCAGGAGAACAC
>JBAXRV010000090.1:0-2453 GCA_037131045.1 Actinomycetes bacterium | reverse complement strand
CCGATCGAGAGTGAGTACCAGTACTTGCGGCCCGACCAGATGCTTTTTACCTACCTGCATCTAGCCGCATCTCGCGCTTGCACTGACGCACTGCTGACATCAAACACCACAGCAATCGCCTATGAAACTGTTGAACTGCCGAATCAAACTTTGCCACTTCTTGCACCCATGTCTGAAGTTGCTGGGCGCCTGGCTCCCCAAGTTGGCGCGCAAGCCCTTCTCGCAGTACATGGCGGTCGTGGAATTCTTCTTGGTGGAGTTTCCGGAACCTATGCAGCAAAAGTTGTCGTACTCGGCGCAGGTGTAGCTGGAATGAATGCCGCTGCTATCGCACTTGGCATGCAAGCCGAAGTCCTTCTTCTTGATAGAAATATCGCACGACTTCGTGAAGTGGACGCCATCTACCAAGGTCACATGCAAACCATCGCTTCAAATGCCTACGAGGTGGAACGAGCTGTGCGCGATGCAGACTTGGTCATCGGAGCCGTGCTCATCCACGGGGCTAAAGCGCCGAAACTGGTCAGTAATGAATTGGTTTCTCAGATGAAGCCCGGTTCAGTGTTGGTAGATATTGCCATTGATCAAGGCGGTTGTTTTCAAGACTCACGACCAACCACTCACGCCGATCCCACCTATAAAGTTCACGATTCATTATTTTATTGCGTTGCAAATATGCCTGCTGCCGTGCCGCATACGTCCACATATGCACTCACTAACGTGACTTTGCCCTATGCGCTGGAGCTGGCAAATAAGGGCTGGCGCAAAGCGATGATCGACGACCCCGCTTTGGCCAAGGGCCTCAACATTCATCAGGGCTCAGTTGTCTATCCGGCGGTTGCTCAGGCACTCGGCTATGTCGAATCCAGTCTGCAGTCGCTACTTAACTAAACCATTATCGTTTGAAAGTTGTTCACTTAGATTCAATATTTTCGTGGGTATCTTGAAATATTCCATCTTCAAAATAAGGGCGTGAATACATCCATTACTTCAAAGTCCATGAAGGCTGCATTGTCATTGACACTTGTTGCGGGAGCTGCGCTTCTGATAACAACACAGTCGATGGCAGCACCTTCCACTCCTAAGCCAACTTCCAGTTCAACTCCAAAAGCAAGCGCAAGTGCTGTAGCTACTGTGAAAGCTGCGCCTGGAGTCTTCTCCATCGCACTCACTGGCGACATGCCTTATGACGCTCTTGGCGTACAGCAGGTACCGAACGTCATCAATGCGATTAACAACAGCAACGTAGCTTTCACACTGTTTGATGGCGACACGATGTCGGGCAAGGGTGACAAGTGTCTTGATGAGGCATACCCAGCACTCAAAACTAACTTCTTCGATAAGTTTAAGAACCAGATCTTCTACAGCGTTGGTGACAACGAATGGGTGGACTGTGATCGTCCAGTCAAGGGCGCTTACGATCCAAATTCCCGACTTGCTCTTGTGCGTCAGAACTTCTTTGGCAGCGCGACTAATTACGTCAAGCTCGGCCAGAAGCCACTTATGAATGTCGGCACAACAACCCCTGTCACGGTTGATCACGATCCCGCCTATCCGGAAATGCAGATGTTCAACTACAACGGCATCACGGTGATCATTCCTAACATTCCTGGTTCGGCTAATAACAGTCCAACCGATGGCATCAAGTGCAAGGCCTACAACGACCTCACAAAAGACGGCGATGCAGTGGAATACGCAGCACGCGATGCAGCAAACGTTGCTTGGATTAACAAGGGCTTCGAGAAGGCAAAAGCCAATAATTCAAATGGCGTGATCGTAGTTGTTCAAGCAAACATGGACTGGGAAGGTTACCTCGCCAACCTTGCAATGCCAGACAAGGAATGCACATCAGCGTATGACGCAGACAAGCAAGCGCTGCTTACCAATGCAGTCAGCTTCATCAAGCCAGTTTTGTTGCAAAATGGTGACGAGCACTGGTACCAGCTTGATATGCCAATGAATGAAACAGCAGGCAAGCTCGTGCAAAAAGATAAGGGCGCACTTGTTGCAAACTTCACCCGAGTGCAGACCTTCGGGTCAGGATTCAATCACTGGGTTGAACTCAATGTTGATCCAAGCAAGCCAGGTCTATGGACCTTTACTCCCCACATCATTAGTGGAAACTTGGCCGCGCACTAACAGCAAGAACTGAAGGTCTGGCTCCGATTTCCGGGTTAAATCCGGAATATCGGAGCCAGACCTTTCTCAGAGGCCACGAAGATCAATCACAGACTTCTCACAAGGTGATCCATGACGGTTGATTCACAGCCCATTTTGGGCATCAACCCGATTGGGTTTCAACGAGGAGGAATGATGAATAACAAGACACTCGCTGCTTTCGCTGCCACTGGGCTTGGGTCCCTGATGCTGATTGGATCTGCCGGTCTTGCAAATGCTGCTGACGTGACGCCATCGCCGTCGGCTAGCCCGAGCACTTCTGTCACTCACGTTAAAGC
>JBAXRV010000089.1:0-2498 GCA_037131045.1 Actinomycetes bacterium | reverse complement strand
TTACTGGACCTGATGTTGTGAAAAGTGTTACTGGTGAAAAAATCGATATTGCAACACTTGGCGGGCCAGATGCACATCGTAAAAATAGTGGTGTGGCACATGTAATTGCACGTACCGAACAAGAAGCATTTGATGAGATTCGTGATGTCACTGCGCTCTTTGCCAATCAAGGACATATGGCAACAGATCTTGCGGATTTCGATTTCGCGGCACTCGTTCCACCTCCGACTAAACGGGCATATGAAGTTCACCCATTGGTGCATGCGATTTTAGATAAAGATGGAGAAGTTTTAGAACTCCACCCTCACTGGGCAGAGAACATGCTTATCGCAATTGGCAGACTGGGTGGGCGCACCGTAGGTGTCATTGCCAATAATCCACAACACTTAGGTGGCGTTCTTGATTCATCGGCTGCTGAAAAAGCTGCACGCTTTGTCCGCACGTGCGATGCCTTTGGTATTCCACTTGTAGTCATTGCTGACGTTCCAGGTTTCCTACCGGGTGCTGGACAAGAGTGGGAAGGCGCAGTGCGCCGCGGCGCAAAATTGCTTCACGCATTTGGTGAATCCGTGGTCCCTCGCGTCACCCTTGTTACACGGCGTGCATACGGTGGGGCTTATGTAGCGATGAATTCAAAATCTTTAGGCGCCACTCGGGTATTTGCTTGGCCCACTGCCGAAGTTTCGGTGATGGGAGCGGTCGCTGCGGTACGCGTATTACACCGTCGATTACTTGCCGATATTCCAGAGGGCCAGCGCGAAAGCATGGAACTTGAATTGGCAGCCGAGCACGACAAGATTTCTGGTGGCGTAGAACGAGCAATCGAAATCGGCGCAGTGGATGAAATTATCGACCCACAGAAAACTAAATCAGCCCTTGCTCAAGCAATTGCTAGTGCACCATATCGCCGTGGAAACCACGGCAATATTCCTCTTTAATACCGATTTAATACCGACTAATTAGTTTTGAAGGTAACAGAGACGGTGCACGTCACGGTTTTTTCGATTGTGCTGGTGTCATAGGCGCCACCGGCTTCATTCATTGTTGAATCAGGTGTTGTGACTTGGAAAGGCCCTGTCGTAACGCTGACAACTGCGCCAATGGTTCCATTGACTGCTTTAGTGAGCGCTATCGCGCGGATTTGCGCATCCTTCATTGCCTCTTCAAGAAGTTGTGGGCGCAATTTTGGAAGCGTTGAAACATAATATTGTGGCCCGCCAGTGTTGACGTTAACGCCCGTTTGCAAAAGTGCGCCGATTCCTTGGCTTAACTTAGAAAGCATTTGAACATCTGTGCTTCTCACTGTTACATCACGCGATGCGTTATGGGACAAGATGCGTCCTGTTGCATTTCCGTTAATGTATTCAGGATTAGCATAAGTAGATACTGCGCCAAGTGTGAATGCATCTGCAGGAACGCCACCAGCGACCAAATATGCTTTCAGCGCATCGACATCAGAACCAACCTTGGAAATTGCATCTGCAACTTTAGCCGTCGAAGCCTGGACGTTTAGAACCCAAACAGCATTGTCTGCAGTAGCTGAAACTTTTGCAGATCCGGTGACTGTGATTCCGTTTGCGCTTCGTGCTGCAAAACCAGTGCCAACTTTCATTAGTCCGCCGGCAAGGGCAAGTGAAACAATGACAGAGGAGATGATGATTGTGACGGCTTTGCGTCGTTCAATCGTGATAATCGGGCTTTCGTTAAGTTGGCTCATGTAGCGAACTCTACCTCTCGGGTCTCTAAATTAGATTGCTTGCGATTGTGACATTCCATTCAAATCGCCACGACGAAATTGTTCGAGTTCTAAATCCCAGGCAGTTCCCATAGCGTTGGCAAGAGCCTGCCTCAAAGAATCTTCATCGTGGTCCATCGCACCCAACAACTGGTGTTCAGTAACCAGGACACTTCCCGCGCCATCAATGAGTGCGCGATGAATGCCTAGCTCTGGTGTAAAACGATACAAAACGTTCTCCGTTACAGATTCTTCCCGGATTTCAAAACGCAGGTAATGCCATCCGCGCAAGGCACTTGCTAGTTCGGCTCCAGCACCCAGTCGATCGCGCCATTCAATAGTCGTCTTATGAGTCCCAGCAACTAATGGTTGTGGCTCCCAATTGATAACAATCGCCTTGCCCAAGAGATTTTGAATCGCCCATTCAACGTGCTTGGTCAGCGCAGCCGGGGCTGAATGAATGACGAGATAACCCTTAGACAGGGTCACGTTGGATCCCATAGTAGAAATGGTAGATCTGCCCGTGGGTTTAGGCGTGTTAATACGGTCCATGGTGCTCCTCATTAAGGTCGTTTCGCGTTGGTTTGACCTTCCCCGGTCCACCACTGCGCTCTTTTACCCTCAGGAGCCGTTCAATACAGAGCTATTTTTACCGTATTTGACCCAGATGCGCCAGTAAATACCTTTAGGCAATCCGGGTGTGACCTAGTACTCTTTTCCGTAGTCGGACGCTTAATCAGTACCCGTTTCATGGCCTAAAGCT
>JBAXRV010000088.1:0-2647 GCA_037131045.1 Actinomycetes bacterium | reverse complement strand
GCCCACTTGGTAAACCACTCTGGCCATTCACCAGGACCCAAAATGAGGCTGGCTACAAACTCTTGAATCGGCTCTGGGCCATGCTCCATCCACGTGTCGTGCATGAGCATGTATCCCTCATCGGAACCTGGCTCTTCCAACCCCGCTTGGGTATCGAGCAATATGAGTCCACGAACGCGCTCAGGAGCAGTGAGTGCTACGCGCAAGCTCAAGAATCCGCCTTGCGACATCCCGCCGATTACTGCCGAGTCAATGCCAAGGAAGTCCATCAGCCCGAGTACGTCTTTTGCTGAATCCCAGTATGTGAATTCCTCGTTCGCCAGGGTTCCGCCAAATCCGCGCTCATCCCAGGTGACAACTCGATGGGTAGAGCGCAATGCGGCCACTTGTGGTGCAAACATTTCATGGTCCATCAAGAACCCATGACTCAAAACAACAGCGGGCAAATCACTTCCCGTGTCTTCATAATGAAGAGTCACGCCGTTAATGAGAGCATTTGGCATTGTTACTCGCCTTCCATCATGAGTGGGTTGCGATAGTTATGCGTGCCATCAAACCTGCTCAACAAATACGGCCCCGACACCATCGGTGCATGTTTCGCCACTTCACCAGGCTCAACACATGTTGGTAATGCCTCAATAGAAAGGTGGAAAGGAGGAGTCACAAACAATGGAATGGAATAACGGTCAACATCGGGTGGGTTAATGACCCGATGCGGGTTCGACACATACCTATCGTTGGTCCAAATAGCCAACAAGTCACCCAGGTTCACTACTAGGTGACCTTCTGGCACTACTACATCGATCCATTCACCATCACGCCGACGTACTTGCAAACCTCCAACGCCATCGTCTGACAACACAGTGATGCTTCCGTAATCGGTATGAGCGCCACAACCAAAACGACCAGGAGCTACTGGCACCTTGAAAGAAGGTGGGTAATGCAACATGCGTAAGTGCAACATTGGCTCACCGGGTTGGTCTTCGAAAAAGTTGGGGTCGAGCTCGAGCGCCAAAGCCACACCGCGTTGCAAACGACGTACTGCCTCATAACCCTCATCGAAATATGCTTGCCAGGCTTCACGAAACCCAGGTAACGAAGGCAACTGATTCGGACCGTGCAGAGGCGTGCCTTTCACAACTTCAAAATGATCTGGCCCTTGTTCAAGACCCGAGTCGATACCTTCTTTCAAATCTCCAATGCCATAGGTTGCTTCCAATTCGGTGTCGGCTAACGCACCTTCAAGGTTCTCATCGCCAATACCGATGTACCCGCGATGGTACGCACTCTTACCAATGGCAATTTTGTTCTTCTCTTCTGTTGGCAGAGCAAAAAACTCACGCATCTTGTTCAGCAAATTTTCTTTGGTGCTTGCTTGCACACCATGACCCTTCACCAACAAAAAGCCAAGCTCACGACACGTTTGGTCGATGACCGCAGCCACTTCGTGTGCTTCAGAAGACGGCAACACCTTTCCCGTCGCAAACGCCGAAACATCGATGACCGGGATGGAGGTAACTGGCGGTGAACCCATATGTCAATAGTGCCACGCCAGAACTCTCCCAAAGGAGACGAGGCGGCAGTTGAGGAAAACAAGTACACCATTACCCGCATGTTGCTTGCCTGTCTGACGAATTTATGATCTGTTCCGTGTTCCAGTCATTGGTCTATAGTGGATTTGCAAAACACATTAAATTTACGGAAATTAGGTGGAATGATGGTTCGCATTAAGTTTCCTGTAAGTCTCGTCATTAGCGCCACTATGGGTTTTGCTCTCGTGTCCTGTGGTGGTTCTTCATCTAAAGGCGAAGAGTCAAAATTGCAGGCAGCTGCAGAAGGTGCCGTCTGCACGACCCCAGATGAGGTACAAAGAGTTTCAGGATCGACCTATATATGTCTTCTCACTGGAGAAAAAACGTTGACATGGTCATCTAAAAATGCATCCAACACACCACAAGGGACTTCAAATTCAACAACCGCGTTTGGTATTGCGTCTTCAAATGACATTCCTGCAGTCATTCAAAACTTGGGCTTTGAGTTAGTGCCGTATGATCCGACCACAGGCATGGCGGGCGCAATGAAAATCAAAGGCGTCAAAGCGCCGCCTTTCGACGCCAACAACGCGCAGTACTTTAACTATCTTTTCGTTGTCTATGGGGATCCAGACAACGGACACACTGATCTCCAACCAAGCTTCTTCCTGCCTCTAGGCACGCCCGTTATCTCAATGGTCGACGGAGTGGTGTGCGATGTCCCACTTCTCTACAGCAAGGACTACAGCGTCCGCATTGCACCACTGGGCACGGAATGTGAGCATGAAGGTCGAGCCCAAATACTTTTTGAGACTGAGCATGTGATCAATCCCCTAGTGAAATTTGGTGACACGGTAAAAGCCGGACAGCAAGTAGCCACCGTGAGCGATTACCACAACGATTGGAAAGCTCTTGGATTTGGAGTTGTGGAAATCGGAGTTTTCTTTGCCAAGTCAGATTCACCCGGTCCATGGCACGCATGCCCAATGAGATTTTTCGCTCCCGACAAAAAAGACTCAATACTCTCCGAACTTGCGTCTATTCAAAAGGCTTGGGAAGCACAAACGGGAGATTCAAATCTCTACGACGAGTCAAGTGAGTCACCGACGGGTTGC
>JBAXRV010000087.1:0-2740 GCA_037131045.1 Actinomycetes bacterium | reverse complement strand
ATTCGCATGCTTGCCTTAGGTGGCGCAGCTGTGATTGTTGGTCTGCCACGCGTAGGAGCGCGGGCATCATTTGAGCCGCTCACGTTGGCGGAAGCCGATCAGCGCATCTTGGGTTCAAACTACGGTTCGATTCGCCCTTCCGTTGACATTCCATGGTTAGTTGACCAATACATGGATGGAAATCTCAAACTTGAAGAAATGGTGTCTGCTCGACGTCCGCTTGAAGAAGCAGCTGCCGCACTTGCTGATCTAGAAAAAGGCGAGGCACTACGACAAATTCTGATTCCGTAGCGAATCAGATGAACTACTCAATAGGTTAAACAACTGAATAAATCAATACGAAGTCCACGCACGAATGAAAGATGTACTAGCGCATTACCTAAATATGCAAAGGAGCATAAAGTTGAGTACACATAATGACGATGTCATTTCGGGATTTAAAACAGGACAACAAGCAACAAAGCTAGAAGCGGGAACTATGTCGCTTCGTTCTGTCATTTTCCAGAACATGACAAACATGGCACCAGCTGCCGCAATTGTTTATGACTTCCCACTTCAGATCGCAGCTGCCGGCGCAGCACTCTGGATCGCTAACGGCGTAAGCATGATTGCTGTTTTGCTTGTGGCATCCAGCATTGTGCAGTTTGCTCGCAAAATGCCGAGTGCGGGTGGCTACTACACGTACCTCTCACGTTCACTTGGGTCAACTGCAGGTGCATTCAGTGGCTGGATTTACTTCCTATACGCGCTGATTCTTCCAGCAGAAGTCACCATCATCTGGGCTGGTATTGCAAGCAGCATGGCCGATCAGTACCTACATGTGAATATTCATTGGGCAATCTTTGAAATCTTGATGATTGGCATTGTCGTTGCTCTTGCATACACAGGTGTTAGGCGTTCGCTGCGCGTAACTCTGATTGCTGGCGCGCTTGAAATTGCAATCTTCGTTGCATTAGGAATCGCACTGTTTGCAAAGCCAAATAGCGCAATTGACTTTGGTGCGCTTGTTCCTTCTGCATCACCAACAGGCTGGAGCGGAATTCTGGGCTTCGGAGTTGTATTTGGAATCCTGAACTTCGTTGGATTCGAGTCAGCTGCACCAATGGCTGAGGAAACAGATAACCCACGTCGCAACATCCCTCGCGCAATTATGATCAGCGTCATCATCTTGGGCTCGTTGTACTTCGTGATGTCATTTGCAACCGTATTTGGTTGGGGTATTCCTGATCTTGCGAACTTTATTTCAGACCCAGCTCCATTCGACACACTTGCAAATCGTGTGTTTGGAATTGGTGGTTTGATTATTTTCTTCGCAATCACGAACTCTTCGCTCGCATGTGCATTGGCAACAATCAACCAAGGTAGCCGCGTGTTAATGTCAATGGGTCGTAACGGCTTGGTGTCATCAAAGCTTGCTGAAGTGCACCCAACACATCGCACACCTGCAACAGCTGTTGGTTTCATTGGTGGAGTCACACTTCTGATTGCACTTGTGTCCGGATTCAAGTACGGAACAGTGACTGCCTTCGGTATCACTGCAACAACACTGACTGTTGGTGCAATGGTGGTTTACGCTCTTGGCAACATCGGCGTGATCCGCTACTTCACGACAACTGCTAAGGCAGACTTCAATGCGCTGTATCACGTAGTACTACCCGTGACCGCAGTTGGCTTGTTGGGCTATGTGCTCTACAAGTGCGTATTGCCGATGCCGGCTTACCCATTCAACCTTCCGCTGTTCATCGCGGGAGCCTGGATGGTGCTGGGCTTGGTCCTGATTGCATGGGCTCGTACGAGTCGTCCAGCAGGCTTTGCAGCTGTCATGAAGGAAGAAATCGGATAATTCGCTTGACCACAAAGGGCCAATCCATAACGGGTTGGCCCTTTGTGCATCCCACAATGGCTAGAAAGTGCCCTAGACAGTCGAGTTTGAGGGAAGTGGCTTGACGTGTCGGTATCCGGACGTATGCTATTCGAACAAATGTTCGAAAGGTACGAGTGTGTGGGTTCAGCCCGATCACAATGGGGCTCCAGCTCGCTTTAGATGGCGCGGCCGGGGTTACACCGTTGTGGCTGTGCTGTTTTCGTGGCTTGAGTCTGCTGCCTGGTGGCGCCTGACAAGTCACGACACTCACGTATGGCGAGTCGAAGCCAGTAGCGACACTGCAACTGGCATTTACGACATCGCCTGCACCGACGAACAGTGGTTCGTACGTCGAGTGATGGATTGAAAATGAGTGCACAACCTGAAGCCCACGTCACAGTGGCAAGTATTGATTTGCTATCGAGCGCATTACGCAGTTTGGACGATGCAATTGTTGCATCGCGCAGTAGCGATAAATATATTGCGGCGCACCTTGCCGCATTACGCGCTGCGGCGGCGTTACTTGCTGCGCATACTCAACCGCATAATCGCAGACCAACAAGTGCGTGGACCTTAGTTGCTAAAGTGTCACCTGATTTAGCAGAGTGGGCAGGATTCTTTGCAGCTGGTGCGAGTAAGCGAGCAGCAGCCCAAGCAGGTGTTACGGGCATTGTCACGGATCGTGAAGCAGATGACTTAGTGCGTGAAGCACATCAATTTATCGACCTAGTTTCATTAAAGCTCGGAGTATCGCGGCAACTCACATTGCCTGTTGCATCAAACGTTCTAGAGTTTCGACCTCGATCGTCTTCATGAGTGGATTCATTCATCTGCATGTCGCTTCCTCATTGTCCATGCGTTATGCAACTCATTCAC
>JBAXRV010000086.1:0-3154 GCA_037131045.1 Actinomycetes bacterium | reverse complement strand
CCGGATGCTTACTGGGGCACCCGTAACGACAATCTCGCACTCTGAGAGCGCCTCGAGAACCAGTGATGCCCTAGCACTCTCGATAACTGCCGCATTGGCATCATTGCCTAGTAGCCGATTAGCCAGCGCATACGACTCTGAGTCGAAGGCACCTCCCGATGGGACGGCCAGGTGAGCAACTCCATGGCGCCCCGAATCTTGAAATGTCGCAAAACCGGAGCAGGACACGATGCGAATGGCTCTCATCGGGTTACCGCCCGATACCGCACGGTGTCGCCAGGCTGCACAAACGATGCCGGTTCGCGCATCATGTCGAACATCGCAACATCAGTAGTGCCCAGCAGGTTCCAACCACCCGGAGAGGCAAGCGGATAGACCGCGGAATACCCGTCTGCAATCGCCACAGAGCCCGCTGGAACCGCAATCCGCGGCGTTGGGCGCCTTGGCAGGATTAATTGCTTGGGAAGCCCTATGCAATAGATAAAGCCAGGAGCAAAGCCCGCAAAAGCTGCGTAAAAGGTCGTATTCGTGTGAAGCGTGATGAGTTCGTTAACGCTCATGTCGGTAGCGCGAGCCACGTCTTCCAAATCCGGTCCGTCATAACGCACTGGAATTTCAATGTGGCGGGCCTTGGAGGTATCTGTTGCCATCGGTGCCGATTCCGCTAAGGCAAGAATCTGGCTATGGGCCACAGCGTGCTGCGAAGTCCAACTCACAAGTACCGAAGTTTCAGCGGGAACAACCTCAACGAACAAACCTGATTCCCGCAGAGTCAGCGCGACAGACAAAACTCGATCGCTGTCACAATCAACTAAGCACGCAAGTGGACCGCATGGACGAACGTTCATAACCTAATCAAGCCAAGATTTGATGACATATCCTGCGCTCAGTAAATCGCGGTGAATAGTTTGCGCATTGTCCACAGCACCAAGAGTGTCTCCGTGTAAACAAATAGATTCCGCCACTACGTTGATAACAGATCCATCAGTAGCGACAAGTTGGCCGGTCTCTAACCACTGCATCACTCGCTTTGAGATGACATCTGAGTCATGCAAAACTGATCCCGGCATTGATCTTGGAGCAAGTGTGCCCGCAGGTAAATAGGCACGATCAGCAAAAAACTCATGTGCGATAAGCAGGCCACGCGAATCTGCCGCAGCCGCAATTACGGGCGTGTTAGGCACCAACACATGCCACGTGGCGTCGATGTCAGCTATAGCGTCGACTACTGCTTGCGCCTGTTGCGAATCTGAACCAATCCGGTGATACAGCGCCCCATGTGGCTTGACATAACGCAGAGCCACGTTGAACTCGCGGGTAATCTCGAGCAATGCTTCGATTTGATTGCGTGTCAATTCGTATAAGTCCGTATAAGACATCTCAACATCGTCACGTCCGAAGTTTTCGCGATCTGCATAACCAACATGGGCTCCAATAGACACTCCATGCTCTACGGCAGCCTGGACCGCTTGACGCATCGCCACTGGTCCACCTGCATGTGCACCACAACAAATATTGGCGCTGGACAATTGCGGATACAGCGACGCATCATCGCCACATTCTTCGGCCAAATCTGCGTTGAGATCAATGGCGCTTACTGCCACTGCGGGAAAACCAATCCGTGGTTGCCGGCGTACTCAGCGCGTGTTGATTGCGACCAACCTTCAAGCAGAGACTGCGTTGGCTTGTAGACCTCAACACCAAGTGGTCGACACACATCTAGTGGATCACGAGCATCGGGTCCCCACAGTGGAACCGACAAGTCGCCACCCGGACACGTGGACAATGCTGCAAGTAAGTCAATCTCAGCGAAGAACTCGAAGTAATCACCCTTCTTAGCAGGACACGCCTTCATGAAGTATTGGTCCTTATCGTTTAGTCCAGTGCACTGGAAAACATTCAACACATCATGCACATCAAATTCCGTCAGGCCATGCGGCAGGACTGCTCGCACTAAATTTGAGTGGCAGTGATAATCAAAATCTTCACCAGTGAGCATGCGATTAACGTACGGGTCACAACGAGTACCGAGTAAGTCATGAATACGTCCGCCTTCGGCATCACGCCCATAGTCAGCCAAGCTGTCAAACGTAATCGTGGCCATAGGGCGTAGGAACGGCAAGATCGACCACAGTCGATTAAATGTAGTCAAGTGAGCAGCATGAAGTTGCTTAGTGCGCGAGGCCCAGAACCGTTCGCGTGGATCGTTCAAGCTCCACAAATTCAGGTCTGCAACTTGAGGACCTTCAATTGTGACAATACGACACACGTGACCGGCAGGAATCTTCCACGCTCGCCCACTACGAATCGGAAGGACGAATGAGTCGACAAGTTCGCGACCTTCATCGTTCGCTAACGCCGTGTAAAACGCACGATTGACGTCTAGTGGTCCACCCTCGGTGGCTTGGTATGCAGCTGCTGTTAAGTCCATGACTCGATAGTACAGACGGCATCCAACTTCGCCATAGGGTGCAGGAATCTTGCGCAGGGCCTTAGTTCACCCAACCGGCGCACTGTGAGTGCGCCAGCTTTTCGAGGTCAACTGTAGGTAAGGCAGTTACTTTGCAAGGGCCATCAATGACATGATTTCGTACGACAATGTCGCAGCCGCCAACGATGTAATTTCAGCGTGGTCGTAGGCCGGACTGACTTCAACAATGTCTGCGCCAACCATCTGGTCGCGTGGGAGCGCGCGAACCATTGAGAGCAACTCGCGTGACGTGAAGCCACCCATTTCAGGTGTTCCAGTGCCCGGGGCAAAAGCGGGATCAAGCACGTCAATATCAATCGACAAGTAATAAGGCTGATCTCCGACACGCTTCTTTGCAAGCCCAATGACTTCATCGACGCCCATACGATCGAAATCTGAGGCACGCACTGTCGAGAAACCAAAGCGCTTGTCGTCATCTAAGTCGCTACGGTCATACAACGGTCCTCGAATACCAACATGCAGTGAAGAGTCTTCAATGAGTAGACCTTCTTCAAATGCCCGTCGCATGAAAGTGCCATGTGTACGTTCTGCCCCAAAGTAGGTGTCCCAAGTATCAAGGTGAGCATCGAAATGAATCACTGCTATTGGTCCATGGACGGCGACCATAGATCTCAAAATACCTAGGGTGATTGTGTGGTCACCACCGAGAGTCACCAACTTGTG
>JBAXRV010000085.1:0-3201 GCA_037131045.1 Actinomycetes bacterium | reverse complement strand
ATGGTCACATTTTCCGATGTGACACACGGCAAACCTCATCCGGAGCCATTCTTGCTGGGAGCCGCCCGGTTAAACCTGCACCCAAGTCAATGTTGGGTTATCGAAGATGCCCATTCAGGTGTGACAGCAGGTAAAGCTGCGGGTTGCAAAGTCGCAGCCGTACTCACGACGCACACTCGGCAGGAATTGCCCCATGCTGACTTTCACATGGAGTCATTGCTGGATCTATTGACTCTTATTGGTTAAGTATCGCAAGGCGCTTAATTTGGGTAACTCCACATCAAGTGGCCAAACGCAATAACATTTTATTGTGCCCACCTCAAAGCACCTAGTGTGCTTAATAGTGTCAGTGGCCTTCAGCGCGGTGAATATTATTTCACTTCAGGGCAGTCCGGCATTTGGCGCAGAGGCCGGTGTAGTGCGAGACGTGTTTAAAGGAACGGTAGCTCCCACACGTGACCTCGCAGGCTTTTCTTTGGTCACCTCCATTTTACCCGGTCAAAGCATTTCATTCGCAGTGAAGAGCAAAGCATCATGGAATTGCGACATTGTTCGGTTGGGATCTTACGCACGCGGCAATGGGAAAATATTTGACTCAGCCAAAAATCAACCCGCTAAAAAACAACCCCACTTAATCGAAGTTCCCGAAATAAAAATGCTTGAGGCACCATGGGAATCCAATCTGACATTTTCAGAAACAAATGATTGGCCAACAGGTTTATATGTCGCACGATTCAAATCATCTGCAGGGTACACAATCGCACCCTTTGTCGTGAGGGACTCAGTAACTAGCGGTAAAAGTGTCATGAAGATAAGTGTGATGACATTTGCACTTTACAACGGGTTCGGTGGACGAAGTTCCTATAGCGGTTCGCCAAAAAATACATTTGCAGAACGCTCGTATGGAGTGAGCCTGGATCGTCCACTCTCAAGTGCGGCAGTAGGCCGCTTTCAGCAATACATAGTGAGCGTTACGAATGTGATCGATCAGCTTCTTCCCAATGCCGCCTGGACGACAGACATCGATGTCTCCTCTCACCTGACTGATCTGTCTGGTGCCAGACAGATCATTTCAGATGCCCACGACGAATATTGGTCAGTATCTGAACGGCAAGCTGTCGAAGATGCGATTCAAAGCGGTACGAACCTACTTCTGACAGGAGCTAACACCATCTACTGGCGCGTGCGTCTTGAGCCATCAACCACCGGTGACAATCGGCACATCGTTGTCTACAAGGATGCGGCTCTTGACCCCCTACCCAACTCACCTGAAACAACAGTGAAATGGCGAGATGAGCCCTTTGCGAACTCTGAATCAGCTTTAACTGGAAATCAATTTGAGTGGATGGCTGCTAGTTGCGCGTCGGGGATTCGAAATTGGAAGATTACGACACCAAACTGGTGGGGATATGCGGGTACCAAAGTAGAGGCTGACCAAGAGATACCTGGACTAATTGGCGCAGAAGTGGATCAAATAGTCTCAGCGTCCTACATCCCTGCAAATACCCAAGTCATTGCACACAGGAAATACACCTGCCGCTTGAAATCGACTGTGACTGCTGGTCGTAGCCAGATGAATTCTGTGCAGGTGGTTCATGATGCTACCTATGTAACAACTGCATCGGGATCTGCAATTTTTTCACCTGGGACTTTGTACTGGGCGTGCGCCATGAATACCAACTGCAAGAAGCACGCATTCACAAAATTAACAAACACGTTCGTGCAACAAGTGATGCGCAATCTGGTTACAGAGTTTGATCGAGGCCCTGCAGGAAATTCGCACCCTGCTCAAAATAACGTACGCATCGTTACCGGTTTTGAAACCAAAGTGTCTTACCTCTGACGAACTGTCGCTAGGTACATATAGACTTGTTTTCATGTCGCATAAGAAAGCGTCAGTGCTGTTTGTCTGTGTCCATAATGCTGGACGATCCCAAATGGCTGCCGGATACCTCAAGCACCTTGCGGGAGACCGCGTCGAAGTGCTCTCGGCTGGTACACAACCTGGACATCAGGTAAACCCTTCCGCTATCGCAGTTATGGCTGAAGAAGGAATCGACTTGAGTCAAGCCACTCCGAAGGTCTTAACCGACGATGCAGTGAAAGCCTCTGACTATGTCATCACGATGGGCTGCGGCGATGAATGCCCGTTTTATCCTGGAAAAACTTATCTTGATTGGAAGCTCGAAGACCCTGCTGGCCAAGGCGTAGATTCTGTTCGACCCATCCGAGATGAAATTCGCGCATTGGTCCAAGGACTCATCGCAGAAATCGACGAAAAGTTCTAATTCTTCAACATCGTTCCCAATAATTCATGAGGTGTCTGGCTACGCCGGGCGCTGAAAATCAACATTCACAACGACTGCGGCATCGGTATGGCGTTATGGTCGAGGTATGACTGAAGAACAGCGA
The DNA here is from genome assembly GCA_037131045.1 of Actinomycetes bacterium. Lineage (GTDB taxonomy): Bacteria > Actinomycetota > Actinomycetes > S36-B12 > UBA5976 > UBA5976. The sequence goes on along the minus strand of JBAXRV010000085.1, from coordinate 789 downwards.
TACACCGATACGCAAAAATTTCCTGGCTTTGAACTTCGTCATTACGAAGCCTGCGTTGTTGCAGATGTTCATGTTGATGGATCCTTCGAGAGTGCTGGTAGCGCGGGATTCAGACCATTAATTCAATACATCAGCGGCGGAAATTCACCTGCGCAAAAAGTAGCGATGACGGCGCCTGTTATTCAGCAACCTTCTCAGCCATCTCAATCTAAGAAAATTGCGATGACTGCACCTGTCCTTCAGTCATCAACAAGCAATCACCACATTGTTAGTTTTGTGATGCCCGCAGGTTCAACTCTGGAACAGATGCCGAAACCAACTGATTCACGAGTCACACTACGAGCTATCAGCGAGCAGCTGGTCGCCATAGATAAGTTCTCTGGTCGATGGACCAGCAGCGGTTATGACGAGCGCCTGAAAAAACTGCATGTGAGTGTCACCTCCGCTGGATTTACTCCCATCGGTGATGCTCGGTTTGCACGATTCGATCCACCGTGGACACCATGGTTTATGCGACGCAATGAAATTCAATTGCCCGTTTCCCGCACGCCCTAGAAACTTGAAAAAGTACCCACCGAGACCGTCGATAGATTCCGTCGGACTCGATGCGTACTTATTTACACATTTGTGTTGAGCGAGTTATTTTCCTGGTACTAATGCCAAGATTCGCGCGGGGCTACCTGAACCATCAACGAGTGGCAGCACACCAATGAATACCAATGCTCCTGTTGCCGGAAGGCTCTTGAGGTTCGTGAGGTTTTCGATATGCCACACATTGCGAGGCAAGGT
>JBAXRV010000084.1:0-3397 GCA_037131045.1 Actinomycetes bacterium | reverse complement strand
GGCAAGCATGCGAATAATTGCTTCAGTCGTTGATGGGTGGCCAATCGCATCGAATGCAAAGTCCACGCCTTCTTCAATGAGCTCACGTAATGCGGCGGCCGGATCTGCATCACGAGAAACAACAAGTGAATCGGTTGCACCTAAGGTCATCGCTAAAGCAACTTTGTCGGGGTTGATGTCGATGGCAATAATGCGCGACGCACCAATCATGCGAGCACCTTGAACTACCGACAGCCCAACTCCGCCGCAGCCAATCACAGCCACAGTTGAGCCAGCAGGAACTTTGGCCGTGTTTTTCACAGCACCCACACCCGTTGCTACGGCGCAACCCACAAGGGCAATCAGATCAAGCGGCGCATCTTTACGGACCTTAATAGCGCCGCTTGCTGGAACTACAGCAAAATCGGCATACGACGAGACACCTAAGTAGTGGTGATACGGCTTTCCATCGTGTGACAAACGGCTGGTGCCATCGTGCAATACTCCGTTCGGTGCAACCACTGATGCAACGAGTGCACATTGCGCTTCGCGACCAAGCTTGCAGTACTTACATACGCCACATGGAGCAACCCACGATAAAACGACATGGTCTCCAATAGCTAAGTCAGTGACACCTTCACCTATTTCAACGACAGTTCCTGAGCCTTCGTGACCCATCACAAGTGGCATGGGGAGTTCCCACTCGCCACGTTGCACGTGAAGGTCAGATCCGCATACTCCGGCGCCAGCAATTTTTACTTTGACTTCGCCAGCACGCGGTGCATCCAGAGTTACGTCTTGGATTTCTGGCGCTTTGCCGACTTTTTCAAACACGACAGCGCGCATCAGGTAATCCCCTCTTGGTTAAACAACGTCACAATTAGCATGGCAGAAACCAGCCCGCAAGTGCGCGAAATTGCAAATTAGTTTGAAGAATAAATCACACGATTCTCGAGTGTTTACGCGCAATTACCTGATGTGCAAACTACGAGTCGAAGCCCATTCCCAGTCGATCGAGTGTGCGGAGCCACAAGTTGCGTTTCCCACCGTTGTTATCAGCACGATTAAGCGACCACCGTGTGAAGTTAATGCCGGCTGCACGCAGCGGCTCAGGTGGAAATGGTGTGGGAAGCGTGTTGACCATTTCAAGGCGCGAACGCTCAGTGTCTCGGTTTAGTAATTTATCCAGTGAGACTTGCGCACCAAAACGCGATGCCCCAACACCCAGCCCGGTATAGCCAGCAACGTATACAAGTTTGCCGTCCATCGCTGATCCCCAAAATGCACTAAAGCGAGTGCAGGTATCAATCGCACCACTCCAGGCATACTCAAACTTCAGACCTTCAAGTTGCGGAAACGTTGTGAAGAAATGATCTGCAAGTTTTGGCCACGACTTCATCGAGTGTTCGTGTTGCGGACCAAATCCGCTGCGGTAGTGATACGTAGCATCAAAGCCACCCCACAAAATTCGTCCATCAACTGTTGGGCGGTAGTAGTGGAATTGATTTCCGGCATCGCTAATGCCTTCACTTCCCGACCAACCAATGTCGCTCTTTTGTTGCGCATCCAACGGTTGTGTGACCAGTACTGAGTCATACACCGGAACAATTAAATACTTCAAGCGACGCAGTAACGGCGGATAAGCGTTTGTTGCAAGCAGTACCCGCGGTGCCGTGACAGTGCCAAGCGCAGTGTGCGCAGTGACTGACTTCGAGTTGTCATCAATCCATTCCACTTTGCTGTGCTCAAAAATCCGCACACCAAGCGACAACGCCACATCGCGCAAGCCCCAGGCCAAGCGCGCAGGGTCACAAATCGCGACGCTGTCAGGATCAAACAATGCGCCCTTATACGTTGGTGAATTCAATCGAGCTCGAGTTTCGTCCTGGTTCAACCACGACAACTCTTCGCCGTAAGGCCGTGCAATGTCGACATATTCTTGCAGCGCCTCAACTTGATAGTCCTCGGTCGCAACATCCATCTCACCGACGCGTAGCCAGTCGCAATCGATTTTGTGTTCGCTGACAAAGGCTTCCATCTCGTTGAGATTTTGCTGACCGAGTTTCACAAGCTGATGAATGTCATCGGGCCAACGATCTAAGCCGTTCGCAAAACCATGAGTAAGCGATGCGGCAACAAATCCACCATTGCGTCCACTTGCGCCATGGGCGATAGCGTCGCCTTCAACCAGCACGACATCAAGGTCAGGATGATTCGTGCGGGCATCAATCGCTGCCCACAGACCAGTGAATCCGCCGCCGACAATGAGTAAATCAGCACTCAGCGCGCCTACTACTCGTGGATTGTCAGTCGGCGCATCAACGTCGTCGAGCCAATAAGGAACTTCTTTAACATCCGCTAGAGACGGAAGAACGTGTGGTCGAGCCACATGGGTAAAAACCATTAGGGGTATCCAATGAAAAATCGGGTAAGCCGTTGTGGGGCTCACTGGTGTTGTTTACAGTTGGCGCTGACGAATCAGCATTATCTGTGTGGCCAGACGCATCCGCTTCACGTAAGCGGCGTCCGCGGTCCCACCAGTCCCTTTCCATATGCGCGTCAGACTGTGATGTCTGGAGCCAATCGGTAACTCCTACGAGTCAACCCCTTGCCCTTTCATACTAGCCCCGCAACGTAGAAATGCCCCGCCATATGGCAGGGCATTTCGTCACGATGTTGCTTAACCGTTAATACGGATGAGCTTCTTGTTGAGGAACTCTTCGATTCCAAGTGGACCAAGTTCGCGGCCGAAACCGGATCGCTTTGTGCCGCCGAATGGAAGTTCTGGCGCATCCATGCCAACACCGTTGACGTAGACCATTCCAGTATCGAGCGCGTCAGCAACCCGTAGAGCTTGCTTGCTGTCGGTTGTGAATAGGTATGAACCCAAACCAAACTGTGAGTCGTTAGCAATGCGAACTGCATCGGCTTCATCCTTTGCACGATGAATCTGTGCTACCGGGCCGAAAAGTTCCTCACGGAAGATTTCGTTATCTTCCGATACGTCGGTCAAAACACCTGCCGGGAAGAATGCGCCGTTACGTTCACCTGCAGTTGCCAACTTCGCACCTTGCTTGACTGCACGCTTTACCTGATCTTCAAGCATCTTTGCAGCGTGCTCCGAACTCAATGGGCTAGTGATTTCAGCAGCCATCATTGCTGCTGTGAACTTGTCAACGAACTGGTCATACAGTCCGTCGATGACCACCATGCGCTTTGCAGCGTTGCATGCCTGACCAGTGTTATCGATACGAGCGAAGACTGCTTTTTCAATAACGTCATCCATGTTGTCTGTACTCAGAAGAATGAACGCATCTGATCCACCAAGTTCAAGCACACACTTCTTGAGGTGACGACCAGCGACTTCAGCAACTTTGGCGCCGGCACGCTCTGAACCAGTCAGAGAAACACCACGCAC
>JBAXRV010000083.1:0-3533 GCA_037131045.1 Actinomycetes bacterium | reverse complement strand
GCAAGAATGGCTCCGGATGAGGTTTGCCGTGTGTCACATCGGAAAATGTGACCATCTGCTGTGGAGTGCCAATTCCCGAGGCTGCCAGTCGCGCGGCAGCGAGCGGCGCCGTACATGAGGTCACAATTGCCCAAGGAATGTTTCTCAGGTCTAGTTCGGCAAGCAGCTCAGGCGCGCCAGAGATTGGCCGGATTGCCTCTACGGTGTCGATTTCGAGTTCTTCAATTCGGGCAACCCATGCCTGAATCTGGTCATCCGAATGATTGGGTAGCAGAATCCGAAGACACCCATCGGCTGGAATGCCATGTAACCCGATGAGATTTCTCGGGTCAAAACCTGCTTCCTGCGCAAGCTGGATCCAGGCACCTCTCACTGCTGCAGATGAATCGATGAGGGTGCTGTCGAGATCGAATAAGATGCCAATGGGTTGAGTCATAATGCGACTAATTCTATGCTTTGCAATACTGCCCACGGAATCTGCTCCGATTTCCCTAGACTGTCAGAAAGGCAAATCGGATCGGAGTAGTTATGCGTTTCTCAAAATCCCTCAAGGTCGTCGGAGTTCATGCCGAAGGTGAAGTGGGCAATGTGATCGTCGGGGGATTTGGCCAAGTCCCTGGCGAAACCATGTTTGATAAGCGCAACTTTCTTGAACACGAGCGTGATTGGCTGCGCAAATTAATTCTAAGTGAGCCTCGCGGTCAAGTAGCGCGTAACGCCAACATAATCCTGCCTAGCAACAACCCCCTGGCCGACGCTGGCTACGTAATTATGGAATCAATTGAGTATCCAGTGATGTCGGGCAGTAACACAATTTGTGTAGCCACGGTGTTGTTGGAAACAGGAATGCTCGATGCCGTCGAACCTGTCACGAATCTTGTGCTGGAGTCAGCAGCCGGACTTATTCCAGTTGAATGTACAGTCAAAGATGGCAAAGTCACAAGTGTGCGCTTTACTAACCAACCTGCATTTGTATATGAATTAGATGCCAAGGTCGAAGTTGAAGGACTGGGTACTGTGACACTCGATGTGGCATGGGGTGGAATGGCTTACATTCTGCTTGATGCCAAAACCCACGGTTTTGAAATTCGTCCCGATGAAGCTAAAGACATTTGTTTATTGGGTGAAAAAATTAAAATGGCAGCCGCTGAACAAATCCCAGCAGTGCATCCTGAAAATCCTGGCTTCCCAGGTATTACCATTTGTGAATTCACGAATCCACCAGAGCGCATTGATGGAGTATTGACGGCTAAGAACACTGTGGTTGTGTCACCCGGTCGTCTCGATCGATCGCCTTGTGGAACTGGATCGTCGGCACGCATGGCTGTAATGCACGCTCGAGGTGAACTCAAAGTAGGCGAGCGATTTGTTCACAAATCCATTATTGATTCCACTTTTGATTGTCGGATTGAATCGACTACCACTGTTGGAAATAAGCCTGCAGTGATTCCTTCCATTGCAGGACAGGCCTGGATTACGGACTTAACGACACTTGTACTTGACCCGACTGATCCTTACCCTCAGGGCTATCGACTGACTGACACGTGGCCACAAGGTCTCGAATAGTTTTTCATTCGCGCTAAACAAAGTCCATAAACAAGTGGTCTAGACATTGGTTTGTTTAGACCATTTTGTTTGTGCTACTTCATAAATCCCATTGAATTTTGTGTGAATACGTCCGAGTTATGGCTTTTGACCTCATGAACACTGCTAGGTTGCTGTTGCAAATTAAAACGGGAGATTGCTTAATGAAACTTGCTAGACGAACTATTGTCGGGGTCCTATCTATTTCGATTTCAGCATTTTTGTTTGCGCCTTCAGGCGTGAATGCGGCTTCAATTTCGGTCCAATCAGTTGTGCCGGGTCAAACGGTCTTTCTGGCTCAAGCCACTTTGGCTAACGTGGACGTGGCGACGCTGACATCAATCGATTTTGTGATTTCGCCTAAGCAAGGTTCATCAACTGTTGCGATTCGCGGAACTTATTCTGCGAGTTACCTGGCTAGTCACGACCTGCTGAATACTCAAGGCAGAAATGCATCAGTTCCCGTGTATGGGCTTTATCAAGGCAGCAGCAACCGCATCTCGTTCACGGTGCGCAATCGTGTAGGTCAGCGTTCAACAACATCTGCCACCTCAGTAAATTTCACCACGGAAGCATGGGATAACGGACGTTCGTACAGTTACACGCATCCCACCAAAGTCGTGCCACGTAACAATGCAGTTCGCCTCAACTACAGCTTCTTCATGTTGAAGGCGTGGGGAAGCAATGCAAATCCAGTTGTCATGGACACCGATGGTGAAGTGCGATGGGTTGGCACAGCTGGCGGGAAAATGCCTGGAGCCACATATTTCGAGAATGGTTTTTATGTTGGTGAAGGGTCTGAAATGACTCGCATAGAACTTGATGGCACAACTTCTTCGGTGGCGAATTTTTCTTCACTCGGATATGCAGATTTCCACCACAACATCGACAAGGGTCGAACGGGAATGCTCGTTGATCTGAATCATTACCCAGATGTCGAGTCAGACATCGTCGAGGTAAGTGGTTCAGGAACTGTATTAAATACGTGGAATCTGGCCCAAATTATTGGTGATGCCATAAGTGCAAATAACGAGGATCCTTCTTCATTTGTCCGCCCAGGAAATTACGACGATTGGTTCCATAACAATGCGGCAACATACTGGCCACAAAAGAACGAGCTCGTTGTTTCTAGCCGAGAAAATTTTGTAATCGGTATCGGTTATGACTCCAAGAAGATCGAATGGATTCTTGGAGATCCAACTAAGAAGTGGCATGAATTCGCAGCACTTCGCAAATTTGCGCTCAACATGACAGGCAATGGCCTCGCACCAGTTGGGCAGCATGCAGTTTCGATTACTCCGGATAACAAATTGATGCTGTTTGATAATGGACTTGCAAGTTACGGTCAGTATCCCGGTGGCGTGAATCGAGGATATTCGGCTCCACGCAAATATTCCATCGACTTGCGCACTATGAAAGCCACAGAAACGTGGCACTTTGAGCACGGTCAAAGCGTTTATAGTCCAATTTGTTCAAGCGTCTATCTAGACGGCGGTAGCTATCTGATTGATTATGCAAGCGAGAATTGGGGCCAAGATATTCGTCTGGTTGGGCTCGATCAGCAAGGTCGGACGGCCTTCGAATACACCTTGGATGGCTATCAATGGGACATGGGTTGGAACGCTCTTCCAATTCACATCGAGAACAATGTGTACAAGTAGCATTTAACTTAATGTTTTGACCCGAGAGGGGAACGTGTGTCTACTGACCCGCTCTTGACTCCGTTCACAATTAAGAATCTGACAATCCGTAATCGTATTATTAGCACCTCTCATGAACCGTCTTATAGCGATGACGGACTTCCCAAAGATCGGTACCGCGCTTATCACGTAGCGAAAGCGCGTGGAGGTATTGGTCTGACGATGATTGGTGGCAGCGCGGTCGTAAGTCGCGAAAGCGCGCCGGCATTCGGGAATCTGCAATTATGGAAAGACGAATCTGTCCATTGG
>JBAXRV010000082.1:0-3620 GCA_037131045.1 Actinomycetes bacterium | reverse complement strand
ACATCATCCCAGACCTTCCATCCCCGCCGCCGCCCGCTTTGCACCCCGGAACACTTGAGCCCGCGGGTCCTGCTGACTTTGCACCACTGTTCCCGATGGAACTGATCATGCAAGAAGTTAGCCAAGAGCGTTACATCGATATTCCTGGTGGCGTGCTCGATGTATATCGCCAATGGCGACCAAGCCCCTTGTTTCGTGCACATCGCCTTGAAAAAGCACTGGGAACACCGGCAAAGATTTATTACAAATACGAAGGCGTATCACCAGCCGGATCACACAAACCAAACACTGCTGTGCCACAGGCGTACTACAACGCCAAAGATGGAATCAAGAAACTCACAACAGAAACTGGTGCAGGTCAGTGGGGAACTGCCTTGGCATTTGCGTGTGCGATTTTTGGTCTTGACTGCGAAGTGTTCCAGGTGGGAGCTTCTTACGATGCAAAGCCTTACCGCCGCTTAATGATCGAAGCGTTTGGTGGAGTGGTGCATCGCAGTCCATCAAACCTGACTAACGCCGGTCGCATGCTAGGTGCTGATCCACGAAACCACAGTGGTTCACTCGGTATCGCAATCAGTGAAGCTGTTGAAGTTGCGGTGCAAGATGAGAACACTCGTTACGCACTCGGCTCAGTACTAAATCACGTTCTGATGCATCAGACAATCATTGGTGAAGAAGCATTGCTTCAACTTGCCAAAGTCGGTGACACACCTGATCTCATTGTTGGTTGCACAGGAGGTGGCTCAAACTTTGGTGGACTGTCATTCCCATTCCTTCGGGAAAAGATGGCGGGCAAAATGAATCCACGCATCTTGGCTGCTGAACCTGCTTCGTGCCCATCACTTACTCGTGGCGTCTACGCATACGACTTTGGTGACACTGCAGGTATGACTCCACTGATGAAGATGCACACACTGGGTAAGGACTTCATCCCAGATCCGATTCACGCAGGTGGTTTGCGTTATCACGGCATGGCGCCGCTGATTTCACACATCTACGAACTTGGACTGATGGACGCAGAGTCTGTTCCACAGACCGAGTGCTTCAGCGCTGCAATTCAATTCGCTCGCACTGAGGGAATTGTGCCAGCACCAGAGCCAACACACGCAATCGCTCTTGCTATTCGTGAAGCGCTCAAGGCAAAGGAAACCGGCGAAGAAACCGTTATTTTGACGGCACTTTGTGGACACGGTCACTTCGACTTGGCTGCCTACGATGACTTCCTGAGCGGAACGATGGTTGATGAAGTAATCAGTGACGAACGGTTCGCTGCCGGTCTTGCCAACCTACCTTCTGTGCCTGGTCAATAGCTAGATCAATAAGTAAAGCCCCCGATTATTCGGGGGCTTTACTTATTTTTAAACCTTGGTGACTAGTTACTTCACAGTGAAGAATTCCGCTCCACCCAAATATGGGCGAAGTGCCGCAGGGATTCGGATGCTGCCATCTGCTTGTTGATGATTCTCAAACAACGTCACAATGGTGCGGGTGATCGCACATAACGTTCCGTTTAGTGTCGCGATTGGTCCAATACCATCAGCGCCGCGGCCGCGGATTCTTAACCGTCGTGATTGATAGGTTGTGCAATTCGATGTTGATGTCACTTCGCGATAGCGCTCTTGAGATGGCACCCACGCTTCGCAATCAAATTTACGCGCAGCACTGGAACCTAGATCCCCTGATGCAACATCGATAACTCGATATGGAATTTCAAGTGCTTGTAAAAATTCTTCTTCAAAAGCAAGCAATCGCAAATGTTCGGAAGCAGCTTCTTCAACACTGCAGAATGAAAACATTTCCACTTTGTCAAACCAATGCACTCGGAAAATTCCACGAGTATCTTTCCCGTGACTACCCGCTTCTCGCCGGTAACACGGAGAGTAGCCCACGTACCGCAGTGGCAAATCATTCACGTCAAGAATTTCATCCATGTGATACGCAGCTAATGGAACTTCAGCAGTTCCAACCAAATACATATCATCTGCTTCAAGGCGATAAACATTTTCTGCTGCTTGGCCAAGAAATCCTGTGCCTTCCATGGCAGCTGGCTTAACAAGTGCAGGTGGAATCATGGGTTGGAATCCATTTGATTGTGCAGTTGTCATCGCAAGTTGAACTAGCGCAAGTTCAAGCATTGCTCCAGGACCAGTCAAATAATAAAAGCGGCTTCCACTAACTTTTGCTCCACGTTCAATATCTATTGCGCCAACAAGTTCACCAAGCTCAACGTGATCGCGTACAGCGATACCTTCAGCCGCAAAGTCACGACGCGTGCCGACTTCACGCAACACGACAAAGTCATCTTCTCCACCTACTGGAGTTTGTGGATCAACCACGTTCGATAGCGCTGCAAGAAGTCGTTCAAGGTCAGCATCTGCATCTCGCACAACTGCCTCGGCAACTTTTACTTGGTCCGACAACACTTTGGTCTTAGCCAGAATGTTTGCTTTCTCGTCTCCAGTCGCCTTAGCGACTAAGGCGCCCAAACTTTTCTGCTCAGCACGGACCTCTTCAAAGGTCCCGACAGCAGCGCGACGAGCAACATCAGCAGCCAGTACGTCGTCCACCAAGCTGGTCGACTCTGCCCGCGCAGCCTGAGAAACGCGCACCAATTCTGGGTCTTGGCGCAATGCGGCTAGGTCAATCATGAGATAAGCCTACGGCTAGGCAATAGTCGTTGAACAATTGCGTAATTTGGGCAAGTTTGTCATACGATTTTGGTTCTGCGCATTTTTACGCGCGCACGGCAGAGTAGGGGTTCCATAGATTGGACGTGAACTGGGTGACTCCCAAGGCGCAAATGCGTCAGGCGGGAAACAAAGGGTTCGGCCATTACGCAACACAGCGTATTAGTGAAGGCGATACCGTAGTCGGTTTTGGCGGATGGGTTATGGATCGCAACCAATTAGACACATTGTCTGCTGACCGACAACACCGTTCAATCCAAATCGATGAAAATCTTTATCTCGTTTCACATGACGAGCCAGCACCGGGAGATATGTTCAATCACTCATGCGAGCCAAACTGCTGGCTGATGGGTTCACAAGTCCTCGTCGCCCGTCGCGACATCGAAGTCGGCGAAGAACTCACGTTTGATTACGCAACGTGTGACGATACGGATTATGACGAATTCACTTGTGGTTGCGCGGAAGCAACGTGCCGAGTAACTGTCACCGGACAAGATTGGCGCATTCCAGAATTACATGAAAAATACAAAGGACACTTTTCCCCGTATCTTGAAAAGCGAATTTCCCGCGGAATTTAATTAATCTTTAGCCAATGCTTGCAGAAGTAACTATGCCGTTGTCAATTGCCAGATTAATGCGATCAATTCGATAATCTCGGGTCGTCGCAATCGTCTGCCCATCGCGTGAAATCACTCGCACTTCGTGAGCTGCATCCTCAATTGCTGTTGTAGCAGCGTCTTCAGATTTTCCAACAAGACCATTCACATCAAATGCTGGCACAACCTGCGTTGCGTTGATAGTTGCGTCACTGCGTGTTATCAATGCGCTCGCAGATTCTTGCGCTGCGATGGCGTCAAGCTGTGCGTGATAGCGACGGTCAGCTGCTGCATGATCCACATCTTTAATAGCTAGTGCTTTAGCTAAGGCCGGAAC
>JBAXRV010000081.1:0-3677 GCA_037131045.1 Actinomycetes bacterium | reverse complement strand
GTGTCCGAGGGGGGACTTGAACCCCCATCCCCGTGAAGGGACTAGCACCTCAAGCTAGCGCGTCTGCCTATTCCGCCACTCGGACTGGTGCGCTAAGCGTTGCCTAGCACGTTGAGAATACCTGTAAGTGCCTCGTATGCTCAAATGCAGGGTGGCGGCGACACATTGTGAATGGCATACGAGAAACTATGACGTATGGAACCACTTGCAGACATTGCATCAGAAGTTGTTGAGATCGTCCGAGACTTGATTCAGATTGACACCTCCAATTACGGCGATGATTCCGGACCTGGTGAGGCTTTGGCAGCAGAATACGTTGAAGCCAAACTCAAAGAGGTCGGTATTGACTGTGAGCGCTACGAGACAACAAGTGGCAAGCGTCAAGGTGTCTACGCTCGAATTGAAGGCGGCGACTCGTCACGGCCCGCACTGTTGCTGCATGGCCACCTCGATGTTGTTCCAGCCCAGGCAAAGGACTGGACATATGATCCATTTGCTGCCGAAGTGCACGATGGCCTGATTTGGGGTCGCGGCGCTGTTGACATGAAAGACGGCGATGGCATGATCTTGGCACTGGCCCGTGCCTATGCTCGCAATGGAATTAAGCCGCCGCGCGACATCGTCCTGCAGTTTCTGCCAGATGAAGAAGCGGGAAGCACCCACGGTTCACATTGGTTGGTTGACAATCGCAAAGATCAATTCGTCAATGTCACACAAGCTGTTGGAGAAGTTGGCGGCTTTTCACTGACGTTGCGCGACGACGTGCGGTTGTATTTAGTTCAAACGGCCGAAAAAGGTATTCGCTGGATGAAGTTGCGTGCCGAAGGTACAGCAGGTCATGGTTCTTTTCTCAATAATGACAATGCAGTGACTCGGCTTGCCGAAGCTGTCGCTGCTGTAGGTAATCACAAGTTCGACATTGCTATGACACCAACTGTGCGCGACTTCATCAAGGCAGTTTCTGATGCGCTGGGAATTCCACTTTCAGCAGATGACCCAGAAGAATTGCTCAGTCATCTTGGTCCTATTGCTCGAATCATTGGAGCAACATTGTCAAACACTGCTAATCCGACCATGTTGGACGCTGGCTACAAACACAACGTCATACCCGGCACAGCAGAAGCAATGATTGATGGCAGATTCCTACCAGGTTTTGAAGATGAACTCATCAAAGACATTGAGAATCTCCTTCCACCTGGTGTCGTTCGGGAAGATGTCGTCAATGGCATCGCACTAGAAGCGCCATTCGAAGGAGCACTTGTTGATGCAATGAGCGCTGCTATTCGTGCCGAAGATCCGTTTGGAATTCCAGTGCCTTATACAGTCTCTGGTGGAACTGATGCAAAAGCGTTCAGTGAATTGGGGATTACCTGTTACGGATTTTTACCGCTGTTGTTACCGCCCGAACTTGATTTCAGCGCGATGTTCCATGGAGTGGACGAACGTGTTCCAGTTGCGGGACTTGAATTTGGTATGCGTGTCATGGACCGGTTTATCCGAGCCTGCTAAAACTAGTTAAGCGGTGCGTTGCAGATGATAAATCTTGCGGCGTAAGCGCACCCATCGACGGCCATCGTGGCTCATGCGTACGCGGTCAAGTTCCCAACGTTCCACTTCAGCCATTGTGGTCAGATACGATTTCACATCAGATCGCTTCGCGTCTTGATCAAAGCGCAGTTCTTTGTATTCCCAGACTGCACCCATTATTGATTCCATCCGAATTCGGGGTAGCCCTTATCTGGCGCTGACACTTCATCGAGTGCCTCATAAATTTCCCGAGGTAGTTCGGCCTCTTGGCTAGTGAGTATCGCGCGAAGCTGCGCTGCCGTGCGGGCACCGACGATTGCGCTTGAAACTTGTGGTCGTGCAGTGAGCCACGACAACGCGACATCAATGGCAGTTAATCCAAGGCCATCAGCCGCCATGCATACCGCATCAACAATGGCACGTGGCCGTTCTGCAAGATAAGGAGTCACAAAGGATGCGAAATGTGCTGATGCAGCGCGCGAGTCGGGTGGTGTGGCATGGCGGTACTTTCCAGTGAGCACGCCACGTCCCAGCGGGGACCATGCCACAATTCCCAAGCCGTGTGCAATTGCCGCAGGAATCACTTCACGTTCAATTCCTCGTTGGACTAGTGAGTATTCCATTTGCGCGGCGACAAGAGGACTCGACATTGCATGTAATTCCTGGGTGCGCGCAGCACGTGCAAGTTGCCATCCCGAGTAGTTTGAAATCGCTGCATATCGGACTCGCCCTGAGTTAATCGCGTAGTCGATAGTAGACAACGTTTCTTCAAGAGGGGTGTGGCTGTCCCAGGCATGAATGTTCCACACATCGATGTGAGTCCGACGAAGACGACGAAGCGAAGCATCGAGTGCGCCAATCAGATGAGTGCGGCTAGCATCTCGGCGACGAGCTCCTCGAACACTTCCGGCTTTAGTGGACACAATCATGTCAGGGTGTTCGCGAAGTAACTCTCCTACAATTTCTTCTGACATGCCATCGGCGTACACGTCAGCGGTGTCAATAAAACGACCACCTGCGTCGTAGTAAAGGTTAAATTGATCTCGAGCTTCATGAATATCGGTGTCGCGACCCCACGTCATGGTCCCTAGGCCCAGTCGCGACACGAAGAGGCCGCTATTTCCTAGTCCCCGAACTTCCATGTGTTCACGCTAGCGTTTCAACGTGAGGGAACCATAGTTCCTCTTGTGCGTGTCTTATGTGAAGTGGAGAAATCGTGTCCGATCATCTGTCGTGGCTACAAGCGTTGGTTCTTGGTATATCCCAGGGTCTCACCGAATTTCTGCCAGTGTCGTCATCAGCGCACACGTTGATTGTTTCTCGACTTTTTAACTGGCCAGACCCTGGCGCGGCGTTTACAGCGGTGACCCAAGTGGGTACTGAGCTAGCTGTGATCATCTACTTCCGAAAAGACATTGTGTCTATTATCGGAATGTGGTTGCGCAGTCTGACCAACAAATCATTTCGTTCCGAGCCCGAAGCCCGAATGGGTTGGTATGTGATTCTTGGAACGTTACCCATCGCAGTACTTGGCATTGTATTTAAGGACGCCATTGAAACAACCGCGCGAAATCTTTGGGTAGTTGCATTGGCACTTGTCATCATGGGTCTCATCCTGGGTTACGCAGACTCGTCTGCCCGCCACATCAAGTCAGATGAGGACCTAAAAACGCGGCATGCGATTATTTTTGGTCTTGGCCAAGCTATGGCATTAATTCCGGGGGTGTCTCGTTCCGGTGCCACAATTACTTTCGGATTGTTCATGGGATTTAAGCGCGAGGTTGCTGCTCGCTATTCGTTCCTGCTAGCGATTCCTGCAGTTCTTGCGAGTGCATTACTCGAGGTTCCCAAAATCGGTAGTGACACATTTGTGAACTGGCCTGCGACGCTAGTGTCCACAGTGATCGCATTTGTTGTTGGCTATGCGGTGATTGCTCGTTTGATGACCTACATCAAGACTGCCTCATTTAAGCCGTTTGTTATCTATCGAGTTGTACTTGGTGTGATCCTGATTGGGTTACTCGTTACAGGAACGATTTCTGCCACCTAGCAAGTGCTACAACCAACCTGATTTCTTAAATGCACGCCACATCGCACCGCAGGCGGCAGCCATCAGGCCAAGAGCACCCCAGTATCCGTAGGTCCATTCC
>JBAXRV010000080.1:0-3727 GCA_037131045.1 Actinomycetes bacterium | reverse complement strand
CGCCTCCTAAAGGTAAGTGTCACCATCCGATGCAGCGTACCATCAAGCGCGTCAATCTTCGATACAAATTAGTATTTTGCGAATGACTCATAAAATGCTGCGCTGCACGATTGCATATTCAATTGAGACACTCGTACTATCGACCTCACGCGGCTGTCCACGTGCTTTGCTTCTGGTACTGAATCGATCATCTAAAAGGACTCGTATGAAACTGGCCTGCTTTAATCACACTCACCTCGGTGTCGTCAGCGACGATGAAAAAATTATCGATGTGACCGATCTTGCTGAACCACTAGCTGGACACAATCTACAGCAGATCGTGGAAAAGGTTTTAAGCAACTGGACACTGATGCAACCGAAATTTGAAGCCGCACTCAAGAGCCGCCCCGGCGTTCCGATCAACACTGTTTCGTTACTATCTCCGATCCCTGAGCCATCAAAAATACTATGCTACGGATTGAATTTCTCTGAATTCGGCATGGTTCCCCCACTAGACAAAGAAATTTTTATCAAACCAGCCAGCTCATTAATCGGTAGCGGTGGCACGGTCGTACTGCCAGAAGTTGAAGCCAACCTTTTTTATCACGAAGCAGAACTCGGGATAGTGATTGGTAAGCCCGCATATAAGCTAGCCAAGGGCACCGGCATGGATGTCATTTTTGGCTACACCAATTACATCGATGTCACCGCGCGTGCAGCGGTTGGCAATGGCGTCATCATGCCCAATGGTCGTTATAGCCTGTTCACCGGAAAATCATGGGACACTTTCTCGCCGATGGGCCCTTATCTTGTCACTGCGGATGAGGTGGGTGATCCTTTAAAGCTACAAGTACGCTTTTGGTTGAACAACATCTTGCGGCAAGATTTCCCAATGAGCGATATCGCATTTACGATTGCCGATTTAGTTGAGAACGTGAGTCATATAACAAGTCTGAAAGTGGGTGATGTCATCACAACGGGAACAAATCATTCAGGTTTGTGCGCGCTACAGCATGACGATCAGGCTGTACAAGAAATTGATAAATTAGGAAAACTGAAAGTCTCAATTTCTGACTCTTTGCGTCGAACCTGGCCACGCGAACCATTTAAAGATCTACTTGAGAATATATATAAGCTAGGGAAAAGGTAGTCCCCCGTCCACGCAGGAGGAGAATTCATAATGAGTCATACCCACGCGTTCAAAGGATTCAAATACCTTGCAGCCTTAGCAGTCCTAGTTTCGTGCATCCAAGCGTCATTTGCACAAACCTACCCAAACAAGCCCATTCATCTCGTTGTCCCATACGCTGCAGGTAGCACAACAGACCTACAAGGACGGATGATCGCGGAAGTATTATCCGAAGCATTAAAACAACCCGTTATTGTTGAAAATCGGATTGGCGCCAGCGGAACGATCGGCTCCGAGCGTGTATCCAGAGCCCTCCCCGATGGCTACACGCTAGTTCTAGGCAGTGCAGCCAGCCATCTGGCACCAATGATCCTGATGGCTAAACCACCTTACGACTCTCTGAAAGATTTTTCACCGATTTCTTTAGTCACAAAGTACCCAAACGCAGTCGTGGTTTCCAAGTCATTGAACATCGCAGATATGAGAGGACTTATACAGCACATCAGAACGAATCCCGGGATGCCGTATGGCACAGCGGGCCCGACCACCGCTGGGCGCTTTACTGCAGAACTCATGCAATCTTTATTGCAAATAAAGATGACCATGGTTCCGTACAACGGTGCAGCCGCGGCGGTGACAGACTTAATGGGCGGTCATTTACAACTTGCAATTGTCGATATCAGTGCGGTCGCTCAACAGTTATCTACTGGCAAATTTGATGTGCTGTCTGTCACCTCTAAAAGCCGCTCGCCGATCCTCCCGAACATCCCCACTTTAGAAGAAACAGGCGTCAATGACTTTGAGTCAGTTGCTTGGGTAGCACTCTTTGCGCCACCACAAACGCCTGAGGCTATCCGACTGTTACTCAGCGATACGATCCGAAAAGGATTAAACCGACCCGAACTAAAAACCAAAATAGAACAAACCGGTGGAATCTTGGTGGTCACGAGTCCGAAGGACTTACACAATTATCTTGCAATCGAGTTGACCACGTGGCGCAAGCGTGCTCAGGAGAACGGCATTAAAGTTGATTAAAACAAGCACTGATTAATACGTCTGAGTATTTGCCCAGGCAACCCCTAAATGGACTCATATGAAACTGGCCTGTTTTAACAATACTCGCCTCGGTCTCGTCGACAACGACGATCAGATTATTGATGTCACAGATCTCGCCGAGCCGTTAGCGGGGCACAATCTTCAGCAGATTGTTGAAAAAGTGTTAGGTCATTGGTCTGATATTCGACCAAAGTTTGAAGCAGCCCTCAAGCTTCGCAAGGGTGTTCCTGTTCATACCGCGTCTCTGATGGCACCCGTTCCTGATCCATCGAAAATTCTTTGTTACGGCTTGAATTTCTCTGAGTACGGCATGGTCCCACCGCTGGATAAAGAGATCTTTATCAAACCGGCAAGCTCGCTCATTGGAAGCGGCGGCACAGTGGTACTACCAGGGGTCGATGCCAGTCTTTTTTATCACGAGGCTGAGCTAGGCATTGTGATTGGAAAACCTGCGCACAAGCTTGCCAAAGGCACCGGTATGGACGTCATATTTGGATACACCAACTACATCGATGTCACCGCTCAGGCCGCGCTCAGCAATCGTGTCATCATGCCAAATGGTCGACGCAGCCTGTTCACCGGAAAATCATGGGACACATTCTCACCAATGGGGCCTTACCTCGTCACGGCCGATGAGGTCGGTGATCCCTTATCGTTACAGGTACGTTTTTGGCTGAATGGAATTTTGCGTCAAGACTTTCCGATGAACGATATTGTCTTCACGATTGCTGATTTAGTGGAACACGTGAGTCACATCACCAGCCTAAAGATTGGTGATGTGATCACCACCGGCACCAATCACACCGGGCTGTGCGCGCTACAACACGACGATCAAGTCGTACAAGAAATCGATAAGCTAGGAAAGCTAAAAGTGACGGTCTCTGACTCTTTGCGCCGAACCTGGCCGCGCGAACCCTTTAAAGAACTACTCGAAAATATATACAAAATGGCTAAGCGATAAAACTAGCTTGTCTGTCCGATCGCTTTGGCATAATCAGATTTCAAATAATGCTCCATGATTTCGCTACCGGTGGCAAGCCAAACGCCTTCGTGAGAGCAGATGTGTGCTAATGCAGCATCAAGTGCACCGATTCGATGAGGTTGCCCCGTCACGAAAGGATGCACAGCAATTGCCATCACACGACCAGACTCGGCGCCTTCGCGCCACAACACGTTGAACTGATCCTTTAGCATCCGCTCAAACTCAGGTACCGAACATTTCATATCGAAGTAAGCGGGCACATCGTTAGTTTGTACTGAATACGGAATCGAGACCATAGGTGGTGTGCCAATCTGCATCGTATACGGCTGATCATCGTTTACCCAATCACAGATGTACCGTATGCCCGCAGCAGACAGATGCTCAAGCGTATGCCAGGTTTCGGCGAGGCCGGGGCCTAACCAGCCCTGCGGCCGTTTCCCGCACGCACGCTCAATACGATCGACCGTAGCAAAAATCGCATCACGTTCTTGATCTGAACTCATTTCGTTGATGCGACGCGCATTCGTTTGCCCGTGGCCCATGAGCTCCCAGTCGAGCTGCATGGCACGCTCGATGATTTC
>JBAXRV010000079.1:0-3778 GCA_037131045.1 Actinomycetes bacterium | reverse complement strand
GGACCGGCAGTAACAATGTCAGCACCAGGTAGCACAGTAGCCGACTTCACTGTCGACTTTTTCTTAGCAACGACTGCACGTACTTGAAGCGTGGAAATATTTAGTGGCACTTGGATCTTTGCCGACCAGGAACCTTTAGAAGTGGCATGAGTACCGGTCAACTTTTTCCAACCAGTGTCAGCAAGGTATTCAATCCGTACCGACTTGCCTCGAAACGCTCGACTAACCGTGCCCTTGATCATGATGGATTGGCCGGCAAACAAGGTCTCCCGAAGCGCCGTGACTTTTACAGTGGGTACGGATGCTTGCGCCACGCCTGCAGAACTCAGGGCAAGGCTGATGGCCAGCGTAAATGCACTGCTGAGTTTGAGAATGCGGACGGGGAAGTTCACTCCTTAACTGTAAATGAGGAATTCTCGTTGACCCACCGAGACGGGCCGTGTTGGTTGATTTTTGGACGAATCTAGTGACCTATTTGATACAAAATCTGGGCGATTTTGGTTCGCCGACACTATTAGAGTTACAACTGCTAGTTCATCTTCGATCTATGTGTAGAAAGCAGTTCCATGCGTATCAATAATTCTGACAAAAAATTCCTTAACCTTTCGCAAGACTTTGTCACGCTGAAGGCACCTGAACTAGATTCCCCTCCTGCGCAGCGGTTACCTGAAGTGATCGACACTGTGTCAAACATGCTTCTCGACATTGAAGCCAATGGCATTGATGCTGTAATTAAATACGCCCGCACCCTTGATAAGTGGGAAGGCAATGATTTTGAACTGAGTGCTGCTGACTTAGCTAAGACCGGTGACAACTTGAGCCCCGAACTTCGTCTTGCACTTGAGACTGGAGCCTCACGTACCCAAGCATTCGCGCGCGAACAACGCAAGCACCTCGTTGACTTTGAAGCTGAACTCACACCTGGTCTTGTGACCGGCCAGAAGTACATTCCAATTGAACGTGTTGGTGCATACATGCCAGCGGGTAACTTCCCAATTCTTGCGAGTGCATTTATGACCGTTGGTGTTGCCAAGGTCGCTGGTGTGCCCATGGCAATGGCGTGTACTCCTCCGATGTCGCCAACTAGTGGCGACAGTGCAGTGTTGTACTCCGCGTATCTTTCTGGCGTTGACCGCACATTTATTGTCGGCGGCGTCCAAGCACTTGCTGCGATGACATTCGGATTGCTCGGCGAAAAGCCAGTCGACATTTTGGTCGGCGCAGGTAATGCATATGTGACAGAAGCTAAGCGTCAGCTGTTTGGTCGCGTAGGCATCGACTTGCTCGCTGGACCTTCCGAAGTTGCAGTCATTGCTGATGAGTCTGCTGATCCAGTCATTGTTGCTGCTGACCTACTTGGTCAGGCTGAGCACGGTAAGCAGTCACCGGCATCACTTGTGACAACGTCACGTGAACTTGGAGAAGCGGTTATCCGCGAAGTTGAAAAGCAGTTACTCACGCTGTCAACGGAATACATCGCAGGACCAGCATGGCGCGACTATGGAACTGTGTATGTAGCAGCAACTCCAGATGATGCCATCGAAATCATGAACTTCTTGGCACCAGAACATCTTGAAGTAATCACTAAAGATGACGATTACTACCAAGCCCGACTGACCAACTACGGATCGTTGTTCATTGGCCCATGGTCAACCGTTGCGTACAGCGATAAGGGAATTTCCGGAACTAACCACGTGCTTCCTACTGGTGGTGGCGCAAAGTACTCCGCAGGTATGTCAGTCGGTCGCTTCTTGAAGCCGCTGACTTACCAAAAGTCTGTGAAGTCTGCCACTATGTCGCTTGCCCCGCACGTATCGGCAATCGCTGGATACGAAAAGATGGAAGCTCACAAAATCACCGCAGATCTTCGTATCGAACGGTTGTAAATAGGTACTCAATCCCACATGGAGTGGCGCTGTTAATAGGTGCCACTCCATTTGTGTGCCCAATCACGTGTGCCCGGCAACCTCCTTGAATCGACTTGTTGTCCGCTCTTGGCGTAGGTGTCAGATTCTGCAGGTTCGTGGCACCGCCGATAAACTCGGGTGTTTGCTAAAAGGAGATTCATGTCAACCAAAACCCAAGTAAGTGAAAATAGCCAAGGCCTCGATCCCAATCGCTGGAAAGCACTCGGCGTCATCGCCATTGCCCAGTTGATGGTTGTGCTCGATGCTTCAATCGTTAACATCGCGTTGCCTCACCTTCAAAAAGACCTCGGCATTACTGATGCCAATCGTCAGTGGGTTGTCACGGCATACACACTCGCATTCGGCGGTCTGCTGCTTCTCGGTGGACGCATCTCTGACTTCTGGGGACGCAAGCGCGTAATGATTCGAACCGCAAGCCTTGGCAGCGCTGGACTTGCAGTAGGTGCTGCAGAGTTGGCGTTTGCAAAACTCTTGCGCGAAACAACAAGCTTTGAGTTAATGGATTTGCAGGCCGTTATTTAAGTGAACTAGCTTGTCTGCTTGGCACTTTTGCGGGTATCGCGCACCAGACCCCATGGCCAAAAGACTTGGGAACCCGAGATCATGCGTTCGGCAAAGCCCGCATACGAAGATTCTGTGAGCCAAGTAGCCAAGAAAATCAACGCAAGTGCTCCAAGGAACAACGAGCCAAACCAGGATCCTTTTTTGCTCAGCATCCATGGCGCGGTTAGTTCATTGCGCATTGCAAGCAATGGCCAGATCGACATAGCGGTAAATGAGATTGTGGCCACAGTTGTGTGTGCAGCAGAGTGTTGCGCCACGCTTGGTAGTGGAGTGAATGCGACAGCGATGATTGCCACCCCGCCAATGCCAAGTGCGATGCGGCCTGGCATTGCAGCGTTGCGTAAACCACTGGCCGAAATGATGTGGCACAAACCAGTCAGCACAAATACTGCGGTCATGAAAACTTTTGTGGGCGCATCACTGGCGGCAAGTTCACTGATGGTCTGGCGCATTGGGTCGTACGCTGACCATGATGCTTCTGCGATTGTCCAACCGCCGATCAAAATGATGGGCGCTAAGGCGCTTGAATACTTGGCACGTGTTGCGATGTCGCTCATAAGTCTTAAGTGTAAGGACATCGAGGGTTCACCGCTCTTTGATTAAGACACGTGTGGCCAATGCAATGTCTGGTTCCCGGAATTGAGCAGGGGTTCGGCCCAATCACTGGGTGCACTCAATAGGCTGGTCAGGTCGGGCGAGAAATGACAGCCACGACAGTGAGTGGCAGCGGCCACACCACACAGGATTGAGGAACCCTATGCGCCTGGGATTTGTTGGAGTCGGAGCAATTTCTGCGGCAATGGTTGATGCCTTGAAGACAGGTCCTCACGCCGACGGTCTTGAGATTGTGTTGTCTCCGCGCAGCAGCGAGCGCAGTAATCGCCTTGCAGGTGCTTACTCAGGCGTGACGATTGCTTCGGACAATCAAGCAGTCGTTGATAACTGTGACTACGTGTTTCTTGGCGTATTGCCGGGTCAGATCACGGACGTGTGCGCCGAACTAAACTTCCGTGCAGATCAAACGGTTGTTAGTCTTATAGCGGGCATGCCACCATCAACAGTTGCAACTCTCGTTGGCCCTGCAACCACTGTGTGCCAAATGATTCCGTTGCCCGTAATCACAATGCATGCCGGACCATTAGTCATTTGCCCAGGTAACAAAGACATTGTTGATTTGTTTGAAGGTTGTGGCGAGCTGATTGTTCTCGAGGATGAGGCTCACATATTTATTCTCAGTTGCACTTCGGCATCAATGTCATCGTTCTTCCAGTATCAGAACACTGTGA
>JBAXRV010000078.1:0-4016 GCA_037131045.1 Actinomycetes bacterium | reverse complement strand
ACTCACACATGATCCAGGGATGTATCCCAAGCGACTCATCGTTGATGATGCTCGGGCTTGCGGTGTTCCGATTTTGGGACTCGATGTCAACGCATCACAAGCAACCTATGTTGTGGAGTCAGTCGATGACGCATTCGGAATTCGCGTGTCGTTAGCCGACGTGAAAGGCATTAACGATGACGAAATCAGATCAGTTGTAGCAGGGCAGCCCTATTCATCACTGGCTGATTTTGTGAATCGTGGGCAAGTATCGCAGCCCATCTTGGAGCGGCTTATTCTCGCAGGTGGCTTTGATGCACTGCATGGTCATGTGGCATCACGCCGTGACTTGTATCTGAATCTGTCTGATTTGTCAGAGCAGTTTAAACGCAATCGCATTTCAACAAGTCAGATGTCGTTGGGATTGAACTATGCGGATTGGCAGCCCACGCTAATGGGATTGCGCCCGATGTCGCTAGCGGATTGTGTGAAACACGAAGTTGAAATTTTGGGTATCGATCTGAGTGCCCATGTGGTGAGTTTCTACATACCGATGTTGCGCGAACTCGGAGTGGTCACATCGCAACGATTGTTAGATGTGCGATCGCAGTCTCGAGTGTTTGTTAGTGGAGTGAAAGTAGCAACTCAGACACCGCCTATTCGCTCAGGCAAACGAGTCGCATTCATCACGCTGGATGATTCAACAGGTCCAGTTGATGCCACCTTCTTCGAAGAGGCTCAAGATCAGTACGCATCGACACTTTTTCATTCCTGGCTTTTGTTAGTCCGAGGAACTGTTCGGCGCACCGGTCCACGTGGGGTCTCGATTGTGGCCGATGGGTGTTGGGAAATGTCGACCATATATCAGCATTGGCGTGAAGGTGGGGTTGCCCAGGTGCACGCTTTCATTTCCCGCCAGCCGTACGATGAGCATCAGACAGTGTCAACAACACAGATTTGGGAGCACGCTAGTGGTTTCCGACATTCTCCATATGCCGATGTGCGGCCGGTGGGCGTATGAGTGAGACTCCTGTTGCCGCATCGGATGATGATGGCTGCCATATTCTTCATGTCGATATGGACGCATTCTTTGCTGCCGTAGAAGTACGCGAACGTCCGGAACTACGCGGTAAACCGGTCATCATCGGTCACGCTGGTGGGCGCGGCGTTGTCACCTCAGCAACCTACGAAGCCCGTGCACTAGGCGTGCATTCTGCAATGCCGATGTCACGCGCATTGCGATTGGCGCCACATGCTGTAGTTGTTGAACCTAGCCACCATAAATACACCGAAGTCTCGGCACAGGTGATGACAATTTTTGAATCTGTTACGCCACTCGTGCAACCACTGTCGATTGACGAAGCATTCCTTGACGTCAGTGGCGCAATGAAGCTGATTGGAAGTCCGACACACATTGCACAACTCATTCGTAAAAAAGTCTGGGAAGAACAACACATCACATGTTCAGTCGGCATTGCTTCCACGCTGTTCGTAGCAAAGCTTGCAACTAATGCTGCAAAGCCCGATGGCATCAAAGTCGTTCCCCATGATCGAGTCATCGAGTTTTTGCATCCACTACCCATCAATGCATTGTGGGGTGTTGGCGATAAAACTGCCGAACAACTATCTCGCCTGGGATTGCGCACTGTTGCCGACATCGCGCATACTCCGCTACCGACATTAATTAAAGTTGTGGGCGATGCACAGGGTCGCCATTTGTATGAATTGTCTTGGGGTCGTGATCCACGTCGTGTTACAGCTGCGCATCCTGACAAGAGCATCAGCGCAGAACGCACTTTTGATCACGATATTGATGACCCCGAATTTGTTCTGGCACACGTGTTGGATTTGTCAGAAAAAGTGGCACGTCGTCTTCGAGCCGGTGGGCATACGGCAAAAACTATCGCAATCAAGGTGCGTTTCGCAGACTTCACAACTGTGACCCGAAGCAAATCATTGGCCAGCACCACTGATGTGGGGCACGAAATATATGCCACTGCACGGGCACTCTTTGAAGCCATGCACCTGCAACGCGCTCGTATTCGTCTCGTAGGAGTGCGCTGCGAAGGCCTTGATGATTCAGGGGACATTCAGATGTCGTTATCGCAGCGTGAATTCGGTTGGCGAGAAACAGAGCAGGTAATGGACCAAGTGGCCGAAAAATTCGGTAATGCCAAGGTGATTCCGGCCCGACTCGTCCAGCCCCACCCTGACAGGGCCCAGGAAACGTGAGCCGACCTGCCAAAAGGCACGTATCCTAGAACTAGGAAAGGGGATTAACCATGGCATTATCTGAGCACGAAGAACAGCTACTTGAGCAGATGGAACGCGCTCTGGCCACTGAAGATCCTCGCTTTGCATCCGCCCTTCGCGGAAACATAATTGACCGAGTTGCACCTAAAAATCTAGGGCTAGCAGTAATGGCTATTTTGGTGGGAGTTGCAGGCCTCATTGCAGGTGTTGCGCTGACTCAACCAGCTATTGGAATCGTGGGATTCCTGATCGTTGTCGGTGGTTTGGCTGCCGCACTGTCAAACATTCGCACCCCAGGGTCGCCCACACAACCCACAAACACAAAACTACCACGCGCTCCTTTTATGCAGGGACTTGAAGAACGCTGGGATCGTCGCCAGGACAATCAGTAAGGCATGACTGTTCATAAGGCCGAACTTGGTCGGTTTGTTGAGGACTTTGTCGTCGGTGATGTGTACCAACATCCGATTGGTCGCACAATCAGTGAAGCTGACTCAACCTGGTTCACGCTTCTGACAAACAACACAAATCAAAATCATTTCAATGTGCATTATGCGAAAAGTAATCCGATCACCGATGGTCGCATCATCGTGAACTCGGGATTTACAGTTGCAGTGATTCTGGGAATGTCTGTGATTGATATGAGTCAGCATGCGGTTGCCAACTTAGGGTGGACTGATATCGCACTAACGTCACCGGTTTACATTGGTGACACGTTGTATGCCGAAAGTCTTGTCATTGAAATTCGTCCTTCGTCCTCGCGCCCTGAGTTTGGAATTCTCACGATGCGTACCCGCGGATTAAACCAAGACGGGGTAGAGGTTGTTTCGTGGGTGCGCTCTGTCATGATTCCAACCCGCGCCAGTGGAATCGGCCAAGATTACTTTCCACAAGCAATTTCCGGACCCCTCGCGTAGTTTCTGATGCGTCGTCTTGCGGGGTTGCTCGCGTCATTCTTAGTGCTTGGGCTCGTGGCACTCCTAGCATTTAATGCAGTGTCCACATGGCTTGAACCTGCTCCAATCGTGATTACTACTCAAGATGGACGCCCTATTGCACGAGTTACTCAACCTCTCGTTGCGCCGTGGATTGGCGCGATGGATAAGAGTGGATACGACGTGTCATTCCCACAATGTAAACCGGCACTGCCTACTGCGACTGTGGGCTTTGCGATTGTCGGACTTAATTATGGAAAACCGTTTTCCCAAAATCCGTGTTTTGCCAAGCAGTGGGATTGGGCGCAGTCTTACGACGGCGTTGCTGTGTATATAAATGTGGCCGACCCAGGCAAAGGATCTGCCACAAAGTACGGTTCACGCATTGCAGGCGACACAGTGAAGAGACTTCGCAAACTAGGTGTGGCATCCGATACGCCGGTATGGCTTGACATCGAAACGGCCAATACCTGGATAGAGCCCACTCGTGCGATGCAAGTCATTAACGAAACCATGACCAAGCTCGCACAAGCTGGACATCCCGTGGGTATTTATGCGCCACCGGTGCATTGGTTTGAAATCACGTTGAATGCTGTCGTTGAGGTTCCGGTATGGCTAGCTCTGGGTAACTATCGCACCAACGCTGCTGGCGTTGCCGATGCGGCGCTTGCCTGTGAGCGAGCCACTTTCGGCGATGCTCTTCCATCACTCGTGCAATTTACGACCAAAGTCCACGGCCACTTCGTCGACCACAACGTGATGTGCGCTGCCAATCCAGCCGGGCTGGTCAAACAAACCCGCTAACTCGTCCTTGGGTTTAGCGCCCGGCACTTTGCCTTAGCCTTTGCG
>JBAXRV010000077.1:0-4173 GCA_037131045.1 Actinomycetes bacterium | reverse complement strand
TAGCGCGCCTGCTTTGGGAGCAGGAGACCGAGAGTTCGAGTCTCTCCGCCCCGACCATTTGTTAAAAAATCTCATGAGGAGCCACGTGAAAAGCGTTGTCGAAAGTCTGTCCCCAACACGTGTGAAGATTTCCGTGGAAGTTCCAGCCACTGAGTTAAAGCCAAGTTTGGATTCTGCCTACCAACGTATTGCAGCGCAGGTGAACATCCCAGGTTTCCGTAAGGGCAAAATCCCATCGCGCATTATTGATCAGCGCGTTGGACGTGCCGTTGTTCTTGAAGAAGCAGTCAACGATGCAATTCCTCGCGCTCTTGCCGAAGTGATCGTTGAGAACAAAATTTTCCAGATGAGCCGACCACAGGTTGATGTCACAAAGATTGATGATGTTGACGGTCTTGAATTCACGGCAGAAATCGACATTCGTCCAGAATTCGATTTGCCAACTTATTCAGACCTCAAGGTTGTCGTTGATAATGCCGAAGTTACAGATGCTCAGGTTGAAGAACAGCTCACAGAACTGCGTCAGCGTTTTGGTGCCTTAAAGACGGTTGACCGTGCGTGCAAAGATGGCGATGTTGTCTTGATTGACCTTCGTGGAACTCACGATGGCCAAGCCGTAGACGACATCACAGCAAATGCGCTGTCATACGAAATTGGTTCCGATGGCATGGTCCCTGGATTTGATGATGCAGTTCGCGGAGCTAAGACTGATGAAGTGCCTAATTTTGTGTTCACACCCACTAACGGTCCGTGGGCAGACAAGGGAATCATCGTTGAAGTCACTGTGAAGTCGATTCGCGAACGTGAACTTCCTGAAGCAAATGACGAGTTTGCTCAACTCGCCAGTGAATTCGACACCATCACTGAGCTACGTAATGATGTGCGCGAACGCCTCGGTCGACTTCGCTTAGTTGAGCAGGCTTATCAAGCACGCGATCTTGCTCATGATGCGTTGATGGAAGCTGTGAAGGCTGAAGTGCCAGAAGGTGCGATTCAAGATGAAATCAATGCGCACTTTGAAGATGGTCACGGCGATGACGCGCACCGTTCTGAATTTGAACTGACGACCCGCACGGGCATTAAGAGCCGCATGGTTCTGGACAAACTTGCTGACGAAGAGAATCTTCAGGTGAGTGATGCCGAACTGTCGCAATGGCTCATTCAGGAAGCGCAGCGCTATGGCATGGCTCCAGATCAGTTTGCTGATCAATTGGTGCAAGCAGGTCAAGTGCAGGGCGCAGTGTCTGAGGTTCGTCGCGTAAAGGCGTTGTCGTTCATCCTTGAACACATCCAGGTTGCTGATCCTTCCGGTAAGAAGATTGATCTCGAGTCGGTCCTTCGTGGTGACGAACCAATTGTGGATTTTGATGAGACATTCGACGAAGAGTCAGATCAGGACAACTTCGAAGCGGACGAGTAGGCCAATGCTGGCCTTGGCTCACAAATTCACGGATAAGTGGGGCGGGGAATCAGGGTTTCGACCAGCAATTTTGCGGTCAGTGCCTTGAAATGGCACACTAAGAGGGCTGTTCGGTTCACGGCAGGCGCCGCCTGACGACCCGAACCTGCGATACCAAGGAGTCATCCATGCAAAAGGGAATCCACCCAGAGTACGTCGAGACTAACGTCACGTGCTCCTGCGGAAGCACATTCGTTACCCGCAGTACTCAAAAGAGCGCCTCTATTCACGCTGACGTATGCAGCGCGTGTCACCCGTTCTACACCGGCAAGCAAAAGATTCTTGACACTGGTGGTCGTGTTGCCAAGTTCGAGAAGCGTTTCGGTAAGCAGGCTTAACTTTTCATTAGAGGTGTTGGTGTTGTCGTCCTGACAACACTGGCACCTCTTGTTTTTTAACCGAGGACTTTCCATGGCACAAGATTTCTTAAAGGCCGTAGCGCTTGAGGCCGAGTACGCCGAACTCGAACGCAAACTGAGCGACCCAGCCACGCATAACGATCAGAATGAAGCGCGACGCATTGGTAAGCGTCATGCTGAACTTCGTCCTGTTGTGGCGAAGTATCGCGAATGGAAGCAACTTTCTGACGATGAAGCAGCTGCTCGTGAAATGGGTGCCGAAGATTCTGCATTCCTAGCTGAAGCTGAGCAGCTCGTTTCGGTGCGCGATGCAGCGGCTGAAAAGTTGCAAGAGATGTTAATTCCTCGTGACCCACTAGATGGCAACGATGTGATTTTAGAAATCAAAGCTGGTGCTGGTGGCGAAGAGTCGGCGCTGTTTGCAGGCGACTTAATGCGCATGTATTTGCGCTACGCAGAAAAGCGTGGCTGGGCAACACAGGTGCTGGAAGCTGAAGAATCTGACATGGGCGGATACAAAGACATCGCGATCAGTGTTAAAGCTCGTGGTGTTGTTGCTCCAGAAGAAGCTCCGTATGCAAACTTGAAATATGAAGGTGGCGTGCACCGAGTGCAACGTGTTCCAGTTACTGAGTCACAGGGACGGATTCACACTTCGGCTGCTGGTGTTCTCGTGCTTCCAGAAGCAGAAGAAGTTGACGTCACAATTGATCCGAATGATTTACGCATTGACGTGTATCGCTCAAGTGGCCCTGGCGGTCAAAGCGTGAACACGACAGACTCCGCGGTGCGCATCACACACATGCCAACGGGCACAGTTGTGTCGTGTCAAAACGAAAAGAGTCAGTTGCAGAATAAGGAATCTGCCATGCGCATTCTTCGTGCCCGACTGCTTGCACTTGCTGAGGAAGAAGCAGCCGCGGCCGGTAGCGAACTACGCAAGAGCCAGGTGCGTACCGTTGATCGCAGTGAGCGCATTCGTACCTACAATTTTCCAGAGAACCGTCTAGCTGACCATCGTGTTGGATTCAAGTCCAACAACCTTGATCAGGTTCTAAATGGCGATCTTGACCCCGTTATTGGTGCCTGCATCGATGCTGACATGCAGGCGAAACTCAACTCCGAGGATTAACCATGGCCGAAAAAGTTCAAGGACCAAAGTCGTACTTTCCATCAATTGAAAAGACGTACGGTCATCCGATTGAATACTGGATGAAGATTCTGAAGAAAGCCAAACTTGAAAAGCACATGGAGATGGTGACGTTTCTCAAGAATGAGCATGGCATGGGTCATGGTCACGCGAATGCGCTTGTTATGGTCTTTCGCGCCGAAAACTCATAGTCATGACACTGTTTCGTCAACTGGTTCAGGATGCTGCTCGACAGTTGGAACTAGCGGGCGTCTCAAGCCCTGAAGTTGACGCCACTGAGCTTTTGAAATTTGCCATTAGTTCGCAGGTGGGAGTCGCCGGTGCGTTTGACGATGTGTCTGATGAGGACACCGAGCGATTTCAGTCGTTGATTGACCAGCGAGTCAAAAGAATTCCACTTCAGCATCTCACTGGTGTTGCCTATTTTCGACACCTTACGTTGCAGGTTGGCCCGGGAGTTTTTGTACCGCGTCCAGAGACTGAACTCTTGGCACAGGTCGGCATTGATTATCTTTCCAGTGGAATGGTTGCTGTTGATCTGTGCGCGGGCAGTGGAGCAGTTGCACTTGCACTGGCTACTGAAGTGTCAGGTGTGACTGTGCATGCAGTTGAGCGTTCGATTGATGCCGTGGAATATTTGAAGCGCAATGTGGCTGCGAATGCAGAACTCTTGTCATCAAGAAGTTCTCAGGTTTTTGTGCATTTAGGTGATGCCACAGATCAAAGCATCCTGCCCGAACTCTTTGGAGTCTGTGATGTTGTGCTCTCGAATCCGCCTTATATTCCGGCTGGCATGATTCCTCGCGAACCCGAGGTACGCGACTTTGATCCAGAAATGGCCCTGTATGGCGGAGACGATGGCTTCGATATTGCACGTGGTGTGATTGCTGTTGCCGCGCAGCTGCTGCGTAGCGCCGGTGTTTTTGCAATGGAACATGCTGATGTCCAAGGACCAACAGTGAATCAGTTATTTGATAATGCTTGGGTTCAGGTTCAGGATCACAATGACTATAACGACCTACCTCGCTATGTCGTGGCCCGCCGAAATAGTGCGAGGATAGGTTCATCATGACAGTTGTATCTGCAGCCGAAGAGGGCACAATTGCGCGTGCCATTGCGATGGTTCAAGGTGGTCGCCTTGTTGTGATTCCAACGGACACTTCCTACGCAGTAATTGCTGATGCATTCCATGCCGGGGCAATCAC
>JBAXRV010000076.1:0-5310 GCA_037131045.1 Actinomycetes bacterium | reverse complement strand
CCACCAACGAGGCAACGACATTTGTTCCAGATATGTGCGACACGTCGATACATTCAATGCGCAATGGCGCCGAGGCTAATCCCAGAGCTTCTTGAATCTGTGTCAATGCGGTGGACCTAATGACTAAGTCCGCAGAACGTTTTGTCTTATGACTCACTAAGGCACTCTGGGCATTTGATACAACGGTCTCCATCAGAGCCCTTTTATCACCCCGGGCAGGAACTCGAATCTCAATCTGAGCCGTACGGATTTCTGAAAGTAATTCAGAGACGCTCGATGCGCTATCGGCCTGAACACTTGTCAAGATTTCCGTGGGAATGTCCTCGTGAGTTGCCTGGCTATACACATACATCAGCGCGTCAGTCATCAATGTCGCATCAGTAGCTTCAACGGAATTTTCCATAATGAATCCCCGTTGCCCGACAATACGCCCTCCTCGTACTGAAAATACTTGTACTGCAGATTGCAGATCGTCATGCGCAAGTCCAATAAAGTCAGCCACAGTGTCATCGGCGAGCACCACGACACTTTTTTCATTGACACGTTCCAATGCAGCCAAATCGTCACGCAAGACACTTGCGCGTTCATAATCCATTTCGGCTGATGCAGCGTTCATCTTCTCTGTCAAAGTGCGCATCACAGATGTCGAATTGCCTGTCATAAAGGATTTGAGCTGATCGACAATAACGCGGTGATCATCAGGGGTGATGCGGCCCACACATGGCGCACTGCACCGATCAATATGCGCAAGTAGGCATGGCCGCTTTGCCGCTTTCGCATTTCGAAATACACCTGCGGCGCAACTGCGCACTGGGAAAACGCGCAGCAAGTGATCTAATGTGTCGCGAATCGCCCAGGCTTGAACATACGGGCCAAAATATGTCACGCCCTTCTTTTTATCGCCGCGATAGACAAATACCCGCGGAAATTCCTCTTGGGTTGACACAGCCAGAAAGGGATAAGACTTGTCATCGCGATAACGCACGTTGAATGCTGGGTCGTACTCTTTGATCCAGGCGTATTCAAGTTGTAATGCTTCAGTTTCATTACGTACTGTCACCCAGTCAACAGTGGTTGCCGTGGAAACCATTGTGTGAGTGCGCGGATGTAAGTCTGTACCAAAGTAAGAGCTAACCCGACTTCGCAGGTTTTTTGCTTTTCCGACATAAATGACACGGTCTAGGTCATTACGAAACCGATACACTCCTGGCTGAACGGGTATGTCGTGTGGCTTATCGCTCGGTTGCATGTGCCGTTAACTTTTCAACAATGCCTTGAGGAACGTTCCAGTGTGACTTGCCTTGACCTTCACAATTTGTTCTGGAGTTCCCGTGGCCACCACTTGACCGCCACCTGAGCCGCCTTCTGGCCCCATGTCGATCACCCAGTCAGCTGTCTTAATGACATCGAGGTTATGTTCAATCACGATTACGGTATTGCCCTTATCAACCAACGAATGCAAGACGGTGAGTAATTTGTTGACATCTTCAAAATGCAAGCCGGTAGTTGGTTCATCCAAAACATAGATAGTTCGCCCTGTGGAACGTTTCTGGAGCTCGGATGCAAGTTTCACGCGTTGCGCCTCACCGCCAGACAATGTCGTAGCAGGTTGTCCGAGTCGCACATACCCGAGTCCAACGTCCATCAACGTCTGTAAATGTCGCGCAATCGGAGGAATCGCACTAAAGAACTCAAGCCCAGCTTCAATCGGCATATTTAATATGTCTGAAATTGTTTTGCCCTTGTAATGAACTTCAAGAGTTTCTCGGTTGTAACGGGCTCCATGGCACACTTCACATGGCACGTAAACATCCGGCAGAAAATTCATCTCAATTTTCAAAGTCCCGTCACCAGAACATGATTCGCAGCGACCACCCTTAACGTTAAAAGAGAATCGTCCTTGCTGGTAACCGCGAATCTTTGCCTCAGGAGTTTCAGAAAACAGTTTGCGTACGTGATCAAAGACCCCGGTATACGTGGCGGGATTCGATCGAGGCGTGCGTCCAATTGGGCTTTGATCAACGTGGACAACTTTGTCGAGTTGGTCCACGCCCTCAACTTTTGCATGTTTCCCAGGAACTAGACGTGCACCATTGAGATCGCGAGCCAAAACGGAGTACAGAATATCATTGACCAGAGTTGACTTACCCGAACCCGAGACTCCTGTGACCGCAACAAAACAGCCAAGCGGAAATGCAACTGTGACATTGTCCAGGTTGTGCTCTCGCGCGCCTTTGACAACAACCTGTCGATCTTTATCTGTTGGGCGTCGCACAGCAGGCACCGCAATTGATTTTTTACCTGTGAGGTATTGACCAGTCAGCGATTTCTTGGATGCCAACAGGTCTGCAACTGGCCCACTGACCACCACTTCCCCGCCATGTTCACCAGCGCCCGGACCAATATCAACAACCCAGTCAGCAATCCGAATGGTGTCTTCATCGTGTTCAACAACGATCAGCGTATTTCCAAGGTCCCGAAGCCGAATCAATGTGTCGATAAGTCGATGGTTATCTCGTTGGTGCAAACCGATACTCGGCTCATCGAGCACGTACAGCACCCCAACAAGCCCTGATCCGATTTGCGTTGCAAGGCGAATCCGCTGCGCTTCACCACCAGCAAGAGACCCTGCACTTCTCTCAAGCGAAAGATATGACAAACCAACATCAACCAAGAATGCCAATCTTTCGTTGACTTCCTTGAGTACCCGGTCGGCAATAGCGCGCTCCCGGGCAGCTAACTTGAGCCCTTTGAGGAAGTCGGCGCAATCTCCAATGGGAAGCGCTGCGATTTCAGCAATACTTTTTCCACCGAGAGTCACTGCAAGTGAAATGGGTTTGAGCCGCGCTCCAGCACAGGCAGGACATGGAACTTCTCGCATGTAGTCTTCGTATTTTTCCCGACTTGTGTCAGTTTCCGCTTCAACGTGACGACGCAAAATATAAGGGATAACACCTTCGAAACCAGTTGAGTAACTTCTTTGTCGACCATAACGATTCTTGTACTTCACATGAACTTCGTGGTCATGGCCGTACAGCAAAGCATTCTTCGCCTTTGCTGGAAGTTTCTTCCACGGAACGTCGACCGCAAATTCCATTTCCTTGCCAAGCCCCTTAACGAGCCGAAAGAAATAATCAAAAATGTGCCCGGATGCCCATGGAGCGATGGCGCCTTCTTCAAGTGTCAGTGTCGGATCGGGAATAACAAGTTCCGCATCCACTTCCATCTGGGTACCAAGTCCGGTGCACTCAGTACATGCGCCAAAAGGTGAGTTGAACGAAAATGAGCGCGGCTCTAATTCCTCAAACTGATTACCGTCAAACAGGCATACCAAGTGCTCGCTAAACATTCGTTCGCGTTCAGGATGATCTTCGGGCAAATCTACAAACTCAAGAGTGACTAGACCCGAAGACAATCGCAATGCGGTTTCAATACTGTCCGTGAGTCGACGAGCTGCATCTGCCTTAACTGCGAGTCGATCTACGACCACTTCAACAGTGTGCTTTTCTTGCTTCTTGAGAACCGGGGGTTCTTCGAGGCTGTATACAACGCCATCGATGCGCGCTCGAGAGAATCCTTGAGACTGAAAACTCCGGAACAATTCGGCATACTCGCCTTTTCGTTCACGAATAACAGGCGCCAAGATTTGAAAGCGCGTACCTTCCTCAATTTCCATGATGCGATCAACAATTTGCTGCGGTGATTGCCGGCTAATCGGGCGGCCACAATCTGGACAGTGCGGTTTACCGGCACGGGCAAACAACAACCGCAAGTAGTCGTAGACCTCAGTGATGGTTCCCACAGTCGAACGAGGATTTCGATTTGTCGATTTTTGGTCAATCGATACCGCAGGTGAGAGACCTTCAATGAAGTCAACATCTGGTTTGTCCATCTGACCGAGGAACTGGCGTGCGTACGCCGAAAGTGACTCCACATAACGACGTTGACCCTCAGCGAAAATCGTGTCAAAAGCTAACGATGACTTTCCCGAACCTGATAATCCTGTGAAAACAATGATTGCATCGCGAGGTAGGTCAAGGTCGACATTCTTGAGATTGTGCTCACGTGCACCTCGCACTATCAAACGGTCAGCCACATCATAATGCTAGTCAGGGGTGCTTACCCGTGCCCGACGAGCACCCTGACAGGGGCGGATCAGCACACTCACGCGGATAGTTGGTCCTAGATGGCAAGAATTATTCGCTCAGGTGGCTATCGAGAACCACTAGTCAAGGTCATCAAGATTTTCCAGGGCTTTGCCACGCAACTCAATTGCGTCGTCCGCCACATCATGAACTTCACTTGATTCAAGCAAACTGGGATCACGCGCCACGGCACGCAAGCTGACTATGACAGTTACTGCCAAAGTCGTTGCAATAAACAACAGGGACGCCACAATTGTGATTTCAATCGTTTCGACATTGAACACTCCATGCGTTGCTTCGAGGAGCAGTTTGACTGCGATGAATCCGAGGATAACTGCCAATCCTTTTGACAGGTAAATAATCTTGGCTAATAGGCCGTCGAGAAGAAAATACAGTTGTCGAAGCCCCATGAGCGCAAAGGCGTTAACTGTGAAGACTAGGTAAGACTCGCGAGTCAAACCAAATACCGCCGGAATTGAATCCAGGGCGAAAAGAACATCCGTAGTTCCCACAGCCAGAATGACAAACAGCATTGGCGTAAAGTGACGACGTTGATTGATGCGCACAATCATGCGGGTCTGGTGATAATCACGTGTGACTGGCAACGCCCTTTCAACACTTCTGACAAAAGCATTTCCGTTGGGGTTAGCCTCACCCTCGCCGCTTCGCCATACAGTCAACGCCGTGTAAAGCAGAAATCCGCCGAAGACAAAGAATGTGCCTTCAAATCGTTGAATTGCGGCTGCGCCCACAAGAATGAGGGCACCTCGTAGGAAAATTGCTATTGCCACTCCAATGAGAAG
The DNA here is from genome assembly GCA_037131045.1 of Actinomycetes bacterium. Taxonomy (GTDB): domain Bacteria; phylum Actinomycetota; class Actinomycetes; order S36-B12; family UBA5976; genus UBA5976. The sequence goes on along the minus strand of JBAXRV010000076.1, from coordinate 362 downwards.
TACCCGATGCTTCAATTCCGCGGGGACTGCAAACGATGACATCAGCACAATAAATACAAAAAGGTTGTCAATAGACAGACTGTATTCAGTAATCCACCCGGCAATGAACTGCTGTGCAAAATCACTACCAAAATGCAGCCACACAAATACGGCGAAGGTCAATGCCGAAAAGATGTAGAACACAACCCAGCGCAGCGCCTGGCGTGGTCCAAAGGCCTGAGGGCGAGCGTCAACAACAACGAAATCAACAACGAACATCACAAGCAGGATTACTAGCGTAATTAGCCATACCTGCAGTGAAACATTCATCAGGCATGACCCGCTGCAGCCATCTGGCGCAGTTCCTTTTTCAACTCTGACAC
>JBAXRV010000075.1:0-5417 GCA_037131045.1 Actinomycetes bacterium | reverse complement strand
CCCATGATCTTGCCGACAGTCATAATGTCTGGCGTAATGCCGTAGTGCTTGTGCATTCCACCAAGCCCAACACGGAACGTGATGACTTCATCGACGATCAGCAACGCACCATGCTTACGAGTTGTCTCGGCAACATGGGTAATGAAATCTTGTTGCGCAGGAATCAGTCCCGCACGGTTTGGCATTAAGTCAATGAGCACAGCTGCAACGGAACTTCCATGCTCGCGCATGCACGCATCAAAGGCTTCAACATCACCCTGCGGTAAAGCGATAGCCACATCTTGGGTAGACGACGGAATGCCAGCAGCCGTTGAATCAACAACCGTTTCATGCACACCGTGATAACTTCCAGCGAAGCGGACAATCACATCACGCTTAGTGAACGCTCGAGCACCACGAATTGCAGTCATCACCGCTTCGGTACCTGAGTTATTGAAGCGCCAAAACGGAATCGATGTGCGAGCAGCCAGAACTTCAGCAAGCTCGACTTCAGAAAAAGTGGGAAGCCCGAATGCGGTTCCCTTAGATAATTGATCGCGCACCACATCGTTAATCGGTTCAAACGAATGACCATGAATCATCGCGGTGTAGTTGTTATTGAAATCTATTACTTCATGATCAAGCTGATCAATGACATGGCAACCTTTGCCCACAACTGCATACGGCGGAGTTGGTGGGACGAACAGTGTGGCGCGAGTATTTCCGCTGGTCATCACTTTGCGTGCCCGAGTCGTGAATTCATGATTGCCGTAAGGCGCTAGCAATTCGTCCATGCGTCTAGACTTCCACAATCGTGCGGCTTTGTTCACGCATGAATCCTGGCAAATACCAATACGCCAAGCCACCCTTACCCGATGACCCGCTCATCTTCCAGCCACAGAAAGACTGCACACCTGGCCAGGCACCTGTCGTTGCTCCAGCAGCACGGTTCACATACAACACGCCTGCTTGAATTTCATCGAGGAACTGGTCTACTTCGCTTTGGTCGCGCGAGAACACACCAGCCGACAACCCATACTGAACAGCGTTTGCTTCAGCCAGGGCTTCATCCATTCCATTGACTGTGATCATGGTGACAAACGGAGCGAACAATTCTTCGCGTGTCAAAGGATGCCCCGCTGGCAAATCAGCCACGAGCACGGGAGCAAAGAAGTTGCCCGGCACATCAAGACGACCGCCGGTGATCACGCGACCGTCTTTTTGGGCTGACGCTAACGCAGCATCTACTCGAGCGCCGATAGCGTCATCAATAACAGGACCTAAATTTGTTGCCACATCAAGTGGATCGCCCACTGTCAAAGCGTTAATACGTTCCACAATCTTCCTGGCCAATTCATCAGCAACACTTGCATCGACAACCACTCGGCGCAGGGCACTACATTTTTGTCCCGATAGTCCATATGCAGAGCGAACTATTCCAGTTGCTGCATCGTCCAGGTTTGCACTGGGCATCACGATGACAGGATTATGTCCGCCCATTTCAGCAAGGACTGGTCGAGGCAAACCGTTTGGTGAACGCGTTGCAGCAAGTTCCCACCCGACTTTGGACGAACCAGTAAATGCGATGCCATCAACATCAGTTGCCCCGAGTGCGGCCCCGACTTCAGCACCACCGTGCAAAATGTTCACAACACCTGCAGGAAGTGCATCAGCAAAAATCTTGGCGACGACATGCGTTGATAGTGGCGTCTTATCGGATGACTTCACAACAACTGTGTTGCCAGTAACCAGTGCACCAAGCATCATGCCTGCAGCAAGTGCGACGGGAAAGTTGAACGGAACAATAACGGCAAAGGTGCCAAACGGAATTAATAAGTCTGTGTTGAACTCGGGGTCTTTGGCTTTCAGCGGCTTGCTGTATCCCTCGTTGCGTTCAATCTCACCGCAGTAGTGATCAATCATGTCCAACACTTCTTGGGTTTCGCCGACCGCTTCCAAACGCGTCTTGCCTGTTTCAGCAGACAAGATTGCCGAGATCGTCAACAAGTCGCGCTCAATCACAGTGCGTGCTTTGCGAATTGCTGCGTTGCGATCCTGGTAACTGGTGTTGCGCCACGCTTTGCGTTGTGCGTGAGCTGCTGCCACTGCTGCTGCAACATGTTCAGTCGTCGCCACTGCGGCGCTAGAAATCTTGCGATCCAGATGGCATGGGTCAAAACGTTCAACAACGGAACTGGAATGCACCTCAACGCCACCGATAATCAACGGAACACTGGTGGTTTCGCTGCCACGAATTCGCATCAATTCGGATTCAAACTGTTGCTCAAGTTCGGCATTCCCCAGCGACGTGGACGCATAATTAATTGCTACAGCCATCGAAATCTCCTTTATGAGCATCAGGTTTCGTTCATTCCCGATTTGTTCTCAATGTAGCAGTCACGTCCACACTGCGAACGATGGTTCGTATTGCGAACAAATCGAAGATTCTAGGTTTATGCTCATGGCATGCCAACCAACACACGCGCCGTCACGCCACCACCGGCCAGTGACGAGTTCGTGCAATCGCTTGCTCGCGGGCTTACGGTCATCCGCGCCTTTGATGAGCACCATCCCAAGCTCACGCTGACCGAAGTTGCGCAGCGCTCCAACCTGGCACGGGCAGCCGCACGTCGGTTCCTGCTCACACTTGAGACTTTGGGTTACGTGCGATTCGATGGTCGACAATTTGAGCTGACGGGATTGGTTCTTGAGCTTGGATACGCGTACTTGTCGTCACAGCCACTATCGCAATTAGCGATTCCAGCACTCGATAGTCTGTCGAGTAAGACTGGCGAATCATCATCCATTGCCGTGCTCGACGCCGAGGACATTGTGTATATCGCGCGCATTCACCGTCGCAGCATCATGCAAGTCAACATCCATGTGGGAACGCGCTTCCCTGCTATCGCAACGTCGATGGGTCGGGTATTGCTTGCGCAGTTATCTGATTCCGAGCTTGAGAAATTTATTCGCACCTGCAATGTCCCAAAACTCACCACGCGTACGAAGACTGATCGCGGACAACTTCTTGCTGAAGTCAAACTTGTGCGTGAACAAGGTTGGGCATTGGTTGATCAGGAACTCGAACTGGGACTGCGATCTATTGCTGTTCCTATTGCAAATGAGCGCGGCCAAGTTGTGGCTGCGCTCAATAGTTCCATGCAGGTGCAATCTTCCGACGATAACAGCGAGACCACGAAACTCATTAAGAAGATAGTTCCGCTGATGCAGGCAACTGCAACATCGCTTCGCCACGTTGCCACCCCACAACGCTAAGGTGTAGTAATCACTAATGACTGGGGTTGGACATATGTCCCCTGAAGAATCCGAACCTCTCAACCATGAGGATTCGACAACGAACAACATTCCAGAATCTGAAAAAGTGGTTATGAATACTGTTGACCAAGAAATGGCTGATGAGTACAGCTTTACGCCGCAACAGGCAAAGGCAATGAGTCTTTACCTCTAGCAATTCGCCTTACAGTCCGAGTTGAGTGCGCAGTTCAGTTTCTTCAACGCCGTAAGTTTCCACAATTTCTGGATGACCTGACTCAAGTGAAATCAGTGCCACGTCGCTGTAGATTCGCTTCACACACGACAAAGCAGTCACTGGCGACGTTAACGCCGGCACTAGTTTTGGCTCACCAGTTTTCGTGAACAATGTCATCATCACAAACGTGGCCCGAGCACCCGCAGCCAAATCCATCGCACCGCCAACAGATGGAATGTCATGAGGATCGCCTGTGTGCCAATTCGCTAAGTCACCAGCGAAAGACACTTGGTAAGCACCCAGTACGCACACATCAATGTGTCCGCCTCGAATCATTGCAAATGAATCAGCATGATGAAAATACGATGCGCCGCGAAGTTCGGTCACTGGAATTTTGCCAGCATTAATCAGTTCGTCATCGATGTCGTCGCCATGAGCTAACGGCCCCATTCCCAACATGCCATTTTCAGTGTGCAAAATGATGCGCGAGTCTGGCTCAATAAAGTCAGATACCAGCGTCGGCAACCCAATGCCCAGATTCACGTACGAACCGTGCGAGATGTCAACTGCGACGCGTTGCGCAATCTGTTCTTTAGTTAGCGCCATTTCACTTACCGCCATTCGCACGAACAATTGCATCAACGAAAATTGATGGCGTGACAATCGACTCGGGATCGAGTTGCCCCGTCGTCACCACATCATTGACTTCAATGATCGTGTAGCGAGCTGCCATTGCCATGATCGGTCCGAAGTTGCGTGCCGTCTTGCGGTACACCACGTTGCCTTGCGCATCGGCGGTCTGGGCATGAACTAGCGCGACATCAATGTTTGTCGGGTATTCCAAAACGTACATTGTGCCGTTAATCTCTCGGGTTTCTTTACCTTCACACAACGGGGTACCGACGCCAGTTGGTGTGTAGAAGGCTCCGATCCCTGCGCCTTGAGCGCGAATGCGTTCGGCCAACGTTCCCTGCGGAACCAATTCGAGTTCAATGTCGCCCGCGCGATAAACCTCATCAAACTGGTGCGAGTCACTTTGGCGCGGGAATGAACACACCACTTTGCGCACTCGGCGCATACCCACTAATCGGGCAAGTCCGTTATCGCCATTGCCAGCATTGTTGGCAACAATTGTCAGATCCTTTGCGCCCGATTCCACAAGCGCATCGAATAACGTCAACGGTTGGCCCGCTAACCCAAAGCCGCTGGCAGCAACAGTGTCGCCATCTTTAATACGCGACACTGCAAGCTCGGCCGAAAGAAACTCAGTTGCCACTATGAAGCACCTGATGTGTAAGCCAGGTTTTCGATAACAACAGCAAGCGCTTGACCCACACCAATGCAGATTGCTGCTAGGCCGTACTGCACGTTATCGACACGCATACGTTCAACTAATGTGCTCAAGATCCGAATGCCGGAAGCACCCAGTGGATGCCCAATAGCGATTGCACCGCCGCGCGCATTCACAATCTGAAGGTCTACGCCCCATTCGTGCACGCATGCAAGAGATTGCGCTGCAAACGCTTCGTTGAGTTCAACTGCCCCAACCTGTGACCAAGCGATACCTGCTTTAGCCAGAGCCCGATTAGCCGCTTCGATGGGTGCAATTCCAAACCACTGCGGATCGACTGCATGGGCCGCACGCGAAGCAATGCGGAATACTGCAGGAAGTCCCAACTGCGAGGCAACGTTGCTCGATCCAATCAGCATCGCAGCAGCACCATCCGAGAGTGGTGACGCATTACCCGCCGTAATGGATCCATCTGGTGCGAATGCTGGCTTGAGGCCAGCCAGGTCAGACATGGTGGTCGCAACACGAATACTTTCGTCGCGAACAATGTCTGTGCCAGCAACTGTCGAAGTTATCGAATCGTAAAATCCGTTATCCCACGCTTGTGAAGCAAGCTGGTGCGAACGCATGGCAAACTCATCTTGCTCGACACGTGAC
>JBAXRV010000074.1:0-5464 GCA_037131045.1 Actinomycetes bacterium | reverse complement strand
CACCTGCTAAGAAGAAGGCTGCTAAGAAGGCACCTGCTAAGAAGAAGGCTGCTAAAAAGGCTCCCGCCAAGAAGAAGGCTGCTGCCAAGAAGAAGGCTGCTAAAAAGGCTCCTGCTAAAAAGCGGGCCGCCAAGAAGTCGCCTGCAAAAAAGGCTCCAGCTCGCCGTAAGCGCGCTGCTGCGAAGAAGTAACTTTCCCACTCTTCAGGTAAAGTCCCGCACTCCATGAGTGCGGGACTTTACGTCCTTAGGGACTAAAAATAAGTCGCTTAACACTCCGGCACTGCTACTCGGACAAACAAGCGCAGCCCTTACGCACAAAGAAAAATTGAATCTCTTAGTCGTCGATTTCTTCGATTGTGGTTCTTAACGCCATGCGTTCCAAAACACTGTGGGCTTGGGCTTGATCGTCATATGGTCCAAGTCGTGAGGCATCGGGACATCCAGCTCCCTGCTCAACATCTTGATGAATCAGACAAAACCACCACTGCATGCTTCCTAGTGTGTCAGCAATTTAGACTGGGGTAATGTCTGCACCCATTGGAACTTTGGTACCTGGCCTTGTCAGCCCTATGCGCTCAGTCCCAGCCAGCATTATTAGGCCAGAGTATGTGGGCAAAAAGGGACCAGCACGCTTCACCGGTTCAGACATCCAAGATTTCGACACGATTGAACGCATGCGTATTGCGGGGCGAATCGCTGCCGAAGCGATGGCACAAGTCGCTAGCCACATTGCGCCTGGCGTGACAACTGATGAGCTTGATCGAATAGGTCATGAGTTCCTGATTGATCACGGAGCTTACCCCAGCACTCTGGGCTATCGGGGGTTTCCTAAGTCACTGTGTTCGAGCCTGAACGAAGTAATCTGTCATGGCATCCCGGACTCCACAGTGTTGCGCGATGGCGACATATGCAACATCGACATCACGGCCTACATCAATGGGGTGCACGGTGATACCAACGCCACCTACCTAGTGGGCGATGTCGACGAAGAATCACGATTGCTTGTTGAACGAACCGAGGAATCCTTACGCCGAGCCATTGCCGCAGTGCAGCCTGGCCGACCTATTAACGTCATTGGTCGAGTAATCGAATCCTATGCAAAGCGGTTTAACTACGGAGTGGTGCGCGACTTCACGGGGCATGGCATTAGTTCTGCCTTTCATAGTGGCTTAGTTATTCCGCACTATGACTCAGAAGAGTTCGACACCATCATGCAGGTGGGTATGACCTTCACTATCGAACCGATGCTCACGCTGGGTACCTATACCTGGGACATGTGGCCAGATAACTGGACTGTCGTCACTAAAGATCGCAAGCGAACTGCGCAATTTGAACATACTCTTGTCGTAACACCTGAGGGTGCCGAGATTCTGACGAAAGTGAACTGACATGGATTCCATCCTCTTTCCAGACAATGTCGTCACGCTTTCGATAGATGTTGGTGGCAGCGGGATTAAAGGTGCCTTGCTTGATGCCCGCGGAGAAATGATTAGTGAACGAGTTCGTATTGACACGCCCTACCCCTGCCCACCGTCACGATTAGTCGAAACCCTGGTCGAGTTTTCTAAAAACTTCGCCGGTTTCGATCGCATGTCTGTTGGGTTCCCCGGCTTAGTGCGTGATGGTCGGATCTACCTCATCCCGTCGCTGTCTCGAATTGAACTCGAGGGTGAATATTCGCCCGAACTTGCGCAAATGTGGCACGGTCACGACCTCGAATCTCACCTAGCGACTGCTTTTCCAGTTCCGGTATGTCTGGCCAACGATGCTGATGTTCAAGGGTGCGCCGTCATCCAAGGTTCGGGGCTGGAATTTGTTGTCACTCTCGGTACAGGTGTCGGAACTGCGCTGTTTTGGGATGGCACCTTGCTGCCACATTTTGAGCTCGGCCACGCACCATTTCGAAAGGGAGAATCCTTCGAACAGCAATTGGGAAATGCTGCTCGTAAGGATGTCGGTAAGGAGCGTTGGGCAGGCCGAGTGCGCAAGGCCATCGACACCTACGATTCATTTCTGCACGCCGATCACATCTACATTGGAGGCGGTAATGCCCGCCTACTCGATGACATCGAACTTCCAACCAAAGTAACTGTCGTTTCGAATGCTGCTGGGATTCTGGGCGGTATAAAAATCTGGGACCGATAGCGCGTCATCGGCGTACTTCGACGTGAAAGTGTGTGCTGTAGCCACACAACTCATTTAGTTCAATCTTCAAGTAAGTGCCTTAGAATGGTGCGATGACCGCCTGGCTTTCCGAATCACAGCAAGCTCATTGGCGAGCCTGGCTGTCGGCCTCAACCATGCTCCATGACCAGCTCAATCGAGATCTACAGGCAGACCAAGGACTCACCATTGCCGACTACGAAATTTTGGTGCGACTTTCTGATGCCCCTGAGCGTCAAATTCGTATGAGTGAGCTTGCTGAAATAACCCTGTCCTCGCGCAGCCGACTGTCGCATCAAATCGACCGGATGGAAAAAGCTGGTCTGGTTTCACGCGAGATTTGCGACGCTGATCGCCGTGGTCAAAACTGCATTTTGACTGATAAAGGCTGGAAAACTCTGGTCACCGCGGCACCTTCACACGTGGAAAGTGTGCGCGAACATTTCGTCGATCTACTGACTGATGCTGAGTACAGCGCACTGGGAAAAGCATGCGAAAAAATTGTGCGACACCTCGAATCAAATAACCCCTAAAGTGTTCGCAGTTTGCTACTTTTTGTGGAATTATTTTGCTAGATAGGTAGTGGATTGTCTGCTACTGAACTTTTATAGGAGGAACTGTGGCTGCTCGTAAAGCCCCAGCCAAGAAGGTAGCTTCCAAGAAGAAGGCTGCCAAGAAGGCCCCTGCCAAGAAGAAGGCAACTAAGAAGGCACCTGCTAAGAAGCGTGCTGCAAAGAAGGCACCTGCTAAGAAGCGTGCCGCTAAGAAGGCACCTGCTAAGAAGCGTGCCGCTAAGAAGGCCCCTGCTAAGAAGAAGGCCGCTAAGAAGGCCCCTGCTAAGAAGAAGGCCGCCAAGAAGGCCCCTGCTAAGAAGAAGGCTGCCAAGAAGGCTCCTGCTAAGAAGAAGGCCGCTAAGAAGGCTCCTGCTAAGAAGAAGGCCGCTAAGAAGGCTCCTGCTAAGAAGAAGGCTGCCAAGAAGACAGCTAAGAAGACAGCCAAGCGTGCACCTGCCAAGCGTAAGAAGAAGGCAGCTGCAGCACCAGCAGAAGAAAATAGCGAAAGCTAAACCTTTTCACAAAGTTATAAATGTGGAGTCAGTACTAGGTACTGGCTCCACATTTTTTGTGCACTTGATTGAGTGCAACTGCCACCTAGTAGATTGCTTGAGTGCCACAATTTGAATTCACCCGCAATGCAACGCTTGTTCCGCTCGACAGTGATAGCAAGCCAGTAGGTCGCGCGGGAACCATTGTGACTCCGCATGGATTAATTAACACTCCTGCGTTTATTCCAGTTGGTACTAAGGCGACCGTTAAATCAGTTTTGCCTGAATCAATGCGTGATTTGGGAGCCCAAGCATTACTGGCAAATGCATATCATCTTTATCTCCAACCTGGTTGCGACATCATTGACGATGCCGGTGGTCTTGGTTCCTTCATGAACTGGAATGGCCCCACGATTACAGACAGTGGTGGTTTCCAAGTGATGAGTCTTGGAGTGGGGTTTAAGAAAGTTCTCGCGATGCAAACCGACACAGTTCAACGCGATGATGTCATCGCTGATCACAAGGAACGCCTCGCCCATGTCGATGACGATGGCGTCACTTTCAAATCGCATCTCGATGGAAGCATGCACCGATTCACTCCAGAAATTTCGATGCAAGTGCAACATCGCATTGGCGCGGACATCATGTTTGCCTTTGATGAACTCACCACGTTGATGAACACTAGGCAATACCAGGAGACGTCACTAGAACGCACTCGATTGTGGGCCATTCGGTGTATTGAAGAACATAAGCGTCTCACTGCCGAACGAAGCACAAAGCCATACCAGGCACTATTCGGTGTAATCCAAGGCGCGCAGTACGAAGATTTACGTCGCAAAGCAGCTCGAGATTTAGGAGCAATGGACTTTGACGGCTACGGTATCGGCGGGGCCTTGGACAAAAACTCGCTATCCACAATTGTGCGCTGGGTGAGTGAAGAGCTGCCAGAGGATCGCCCTCGTCATTTGCTTGGCATTGGTGAACCTGAGGATTTCTTTGCAGGTGTAGAAAGCGGTGCCGATACATTCGACTGTGTTGCGGCAAGTCGCGCCGGTCGCAATGCCGCGGTCTATACAAAACATGGACGATTTAACATCAGCAATGCTCAGTACCGACGGTCATACCAACCCGTCACTGCAGACTGTGACTGCTACACCTGCACTCACTACACGCAGGCTTACATTCACCACTTGGTCCATGCTAAAGAGCTGCTTGCGGCTACCCTATTGACGATTCACAACGAGTACTTTGTAGTCAACTTAGTTGCTGCGATTCGTCAGACAATTCTTGAGGGTACCTATTACGCATTCAAGGACGACTTCTTGGGCTCATTTACTGGACGAGCACTCTAAGACAAGTCTGGTCGAGCCCGCTATTACAGCATTTCAGTGTGCACTTCGTACGATGGCTCATTCTTTTTAATCCAGGCGATTACGCGATACGTGATTGGCAGGAGAACCACCTCGAGCAGGGTCTTGTACACGTAACCCACTACGACATAATTCAGAAAATCTTTTCCAGTAAGAATTCCATAAAACGCAATTGTGCAAAATGCCAAGGTGTCAGCTAATTCACCGACAACTGTTGAACCGATTAAGCGGAACCACAAGGCACTTTCTTGAGTACGTTGCTTGATTTTTACCAACACATACGAATTGAGAAGCTGACCGACCAGGAATCCGCACACGCTCGCGAGCACAATCCGAGGTACGAATCCTAGAATTGATTCAAATGCCGCTTGGTTATTCCAACCCGGTGCACTCGGTGAGAGTTGGATCGCATAGAAAGTAAACGCCGAGAGAATGGCCATGCCGAATCCAAGAAAGATAGTTCGGCGAGCAGCCCGGAATCCGTACACCTCACTGAGGACATCGCCGGTGATGTAGACCAACGGAAAGAGGAACGCTCCGCCATCAACAATGAGGGGACCGAAAATAATCAACTTTGTGGCACCCACATTAGAAATCACGAGTAACGCGACAAACACCGCACTGATGATTGGGTAGATACTGGTCGATGCTCGGGCAAAATGTGGTGCGCGCTCGGAATCAGTCATTGTGCTATTCAACCACCATGCTCATGCGCACGTGTTCACGAGCCAGTGTTCATGTGCCCATGCTCACGTGTGCCGGCCATGGGCACCTACTATGGATACGTGACCAACGAGGACCTACAGAAGCGAACGCTGCGCACACTCGCTCTGACACAGATCCTGACCGGCATTGGTGTGGTCTCAACAATCGCAGCGGGCTCA
>JBAXRV010000073.1:0-5756 GCA_037131045.1 Actinomycetes bacterium | reverse complement strand
CCAAACCGGGCCAATTCTTTGGCCGTTGTCTTTGTGAAACCGATAATACCCGCTTTTGCCGCACCATAATTTGCCTGACCTATGTTTCCATGCAATCCGGTGTAGGACGTCACATTAATAATGCGACCAAAGTCTTGCTCACGAAAAATCGGTGTACATGCTCGTGTGAATCGGAATGTGCCACCTAAATGCACACCAAGCACCATGTCCCAATCTTCGTCAGTCAATTTCCACACAACGCCATCACGCAAAATTCCTGCGTTATTCACCAGCACATCGACTCGTCCAGTCATCGAAACGACTTGAGCTACGACTCGTTCGACATCGAGTGTGTTGCTTACATCCGCTTGAATACCTACTGCGCCAATGGATTGCGCTGCGCTAGTCACTTCGTTGCCATCCATGTCAACCATGAATACGTCGGCCTGAGCCTCAACAAAGAAGCGCGCTAATTCAAGGCCAATTCCACGCGCTGCACCGGTAACGACAACGGTCTGTTGATCAAAATTAAAAGTTAGGTTTCCCACTACGAAAGCCTTTCCACAATCATGGCCATACCTTGGCCACCACCCACGCACATCGTTTCAAGGCCAAACTGCTTGTCATGGAATTTCAGAGAATTAATCAAAGTCGAGGTAATTCGCGCCCCTGTCATTCCAAATGGATGACCGACAGCAATCGCTCCACCGTTGACATTGACTCGATCTTCAGGAACTCCGAGTTCGCGAATACTTGGTATGACTTGTGCTGCAAATGCTTCATTGATTTCCACTAGGTCAATGTCAGACATAGACATTCCTGCACGTGACAACGCTTGTCGTGATGCTTCAACTGGACCAAGCCCCATAATTTCCGGCGACAAACCCGTTAACCCGGTCGACACAATTCGAGCGAGTGGAGTGATACCGAGTTCTTTAGCTTTCGTGCCACTCATGACAACGAGTGCCGCTGCCCCATCATTAAGCGGGCAGCAGTTACCTGCGGTCACAGTCCCCTCTGGTCGAAATACGGGTTTGAGTTGAGAGACTCCATCGAGCGTGACATTCGCACGAGGGCCATCATCTGTGGAAATAACCGTGCCATCAGGTAGCACTACCGGGGTGATGTCGGTGGCCCAAAATCCATTTGCTAGCGCCGCTTGAGCCAGTTGTTGGCTCCGCACCCCAAATGCGTCCTGGTCTGCTCGGCTCACACCCATTAGGCTGGCAACATTTTCCGCGGTCTGACCCATCGCTATATATATGTCTGGCAAAGATCCGTAATCACGAGGATTACTCCAGGAACTAGGTTCCGTTGCGCGCATTTGACTTCGCTCAAGCGCAGCAGCAAAAACTGGATTCAACGTACCTTCCATAAAGTCAGCCCAGCCGTGTGAGTATCGGCTCACTGTCTCAACGCCACCTGAAATGAATACATCGCCTTCACCCGATCGAATGGCATGCATAGCCATACGCGTGGTTTGCAGGCTTGACGAACAGTAGCGATTTACTGTCACACCGGGCACAGTATCGAGCTCGAGCATCACTGCGACAACTCGAGCAATGTTGTAACCCGACTCACCTGCTGGCGATCCACAACCAATGAGGACGTCATCAATAGTTGACGGATCCAGTGATGGAATTTGCTCAAGGACATTGCGAACCATGTGTGACAATAAATCATCCGGACGCATCGTACGTAATGATCCTTTTTCAGCACGACCTATCGGTGAACGTGCGGTGGCAACAATGACGGCCTCGGGCACACTATCCACCTTTCTTTTCAGACACCACGCTACGGCACGGAGTACATCGCAGCGTCAAGACATCACGGAACGAGCAGAGTCACAGTTTGCGCGACGCATACAGGCTTATCGAAATCCTTGCGCTCAACAGTTACATTTGCCACGATGTTCACCCCTCGCTCGGTGTGTGTGACTTCAGCAAGCTCTACACCCGCGCGAATCAAGGAACCTACCGGCGTGGGTGACGGGAAACGAACTTTGTTCAGTCCATAGTTAATCGTCATACTCACGTTGGAAACGGTATAAATCTCCCACACCAAAGCTGAAATCATTGACAACGTTAGATACCCATGGGCAATGGTGGAACCAAATGGCCCTGCACTTGCTCGCTGTGGGTCAACATGAATCCATTGCTGGTCACCGGTCGCGTGCGCAAATTCGTCAATCATATTTTGAGTAACTTCACGCCAATGGCTGTAGCCAAGATGTTGTCCTCTGGCTTCAAATACTTCTTCAATATGTGCGAAGGAGCGAGTCATCGATTTAAGCCTGCACGAGCTGGAGATAGTGCACCAAGATCAACGCCGCGATCAATGAGATCCTGTGGTGCGTCTTGTCCACGAACAAGTGATGCGGCTAGACGTGCGAGTGCTGGAGAAGTCTGTATTCCATAACCACCTTGGCCAACCATCCAGAAAAATCCTTCCGCACCTGCGTCATATCCAACAATCGGATTTTCATCGGGAGCGAAGGTGCGCAGTCCACCCCAACTTGAATTCACGCTCTTAATGTTCAACGTGGTCGCGTCATTGAGTTCATCAATAGCTCGCGCGATTTCAAGTGTGTCTGGCGAGGCATCACAGGGCTCGCTTGGAGTTTGATCCATCGGCGAGCATAAGAATTGATGACCTTCAGGTTTAAAGTAATACGCGCCATCAATGTCACCCACGATTGGCAGATTCTTGGTTGCATCTCCTTGCGGTGAGTTCACCAGAAAAATTGAACGCACTTTAGGTACAAGTCCGCTCGCTGCAATTCCTGCACGGGAAGCAACATCGTCACCCCAAGCGCCTGCGGCATTCACGATGACTTCGGATGAGAACTTTTCGCCTGAAGCAACAGTGATCTCCCAACGTCCGTTGATTCGCTGAGCGTCAACAACGCGAGCTGACTTCTCTATGTGACCAGAGTTCGCACGGAAACCTCGCACATAGCCTTGATGGATTGCCAAAACATCAAGTTCCATCGAGTTGGGATCATACAAACCTGACTCAACGTGTTCGCGTTTCATCACGGGACAAATTTCAATAACTTCATCGGCGCTCAATAATCTTGAGTTAGGCACCCAGCGACTCACTGCCGCATTAAACGCTTCAATTTCAGCTGAGCGACCATGCTTGGCGTACATGATGAGCGGCAACGGACTTAGCGGAGCGCTTTCAATAAAGCTAGGCGGATTTTCCAAGAAAGCCCGGCTGCCGGTTGTGAGTGCACGAATCTGGTCAGTACCCAAGGCCTCTAAGAATGTAGCTGCTGACCGACCCGTTGTATGGAATGCGAGTGCACTTTCCATTTCAAAAACACAGACAGTGCGATCATTCGACAATTCATACGCAATCGAGACTCCAGCGATACCGCCGCCAATAACAATGACATCAAAATTCTTCATGACGACTCCGTCGACTCGCTGGTGCGGGATTTAGCCTGATTTATACAGTACTCATGGGACGTGCTCTGGGGTTGGTGTTCTCGCACAAACTTGGTCATATTTTCCATCAGCTCGGCACTATAGCCAGGCAGGATTAGTATCTCGATACAGTGTTGGATTCTCGGCAAGCAGTGAAAGCCAATTTTCACATTGTGCGAGTTCGTACGTGAAAAAGTACTTGCACGCCGCACGTTTGCCATCATAAAAATCACCAGCCTTACCCACGCAGGCACTTACCTGTTCAAGCCACATCCAACCAATCACTATGTGCCCAAGTGCATCTGCATATAAAGACGCATTCGCAATCCGATCGGATGCACGGGCCTGAGAGTGGATGATTGCGGTCACAGTGATCAACTGGTCAACAAGTGCCTTCAGTTGATCCGAGAACTTAGACATGGTGACATCGCCGTGTGCTCGTGCCAACGAGATTGCAGTCTGTAATTCTTCAACCAATGCAGTGAGTGCAGCACCACTATTCATTGCCGTCTTACGTGCAATCAGGTCAATTGCTTGAATTCCATCAGTTCCTTCATGAATGGGATTCAAACGATTGTCGCGCCACATCTGCTCTACGTTGTAGTCACGCGTATACCCGTAGCCACCATGCACTTGAATCGCGTAATCATTTGCGATCAAACTCCATTTCGATGACCAGCCTTTGACTACTGGCGTTAACAAATCAAGTAACAGCAGATATCGTTCGCGTTCTTCGCGTGTTGGCGCAATGTCGTGAAGGTCTTGTTGCTTTGCAAGATACAACACCAATGCCAAAGCGCCCTCAACATAACTTTTGGAGGCAAGCAGCATTCGACGCACATCCGGATGTTCAACAAGAGCTACCGGCGGTGACGCGGGGTCTTTGTTGTCGACACTGCGTCCCTGAACGCGGGTTCGCGCATAGTCTAATGACGTCAGGTAACTTGCATATCCAACTGCGGCTGCGCTTGCACCTACGACAATGCGGGCTTCATTCATCATGTGAAACATACATTCGAGTCCGCGATTTTCTTCACCAACTAGGTACCCAATCGCGCCTGGTCCTTGCACAAATGAAGAATCGTTTCCAAAACTCAGCACCGTATTGACGGTCCCTCGGTACCCCATCTTGTGATTAATGCCCGCAAGAACAACATCATTTCGTTGCCCGAGCGTGCTGTCCTCACTTACCAAAAACTTGGGAACGATAAAGAGCGAAAGCCCGCGAACGCCCTTGACAGCACCTTCACAGCGAGCCAACACAAGGTGAATGATGTTTTCACTGAGTTCGTGATCACCGCCAGAAATCCACATTTTGTTGCCAACAATTCGATACGTGCCATCGGCCATCGGCGTCGCTCGAGTGGCGACATCCCCTAACGAAGAGCCAGCTTCGGGTTCAGACAAACACATCGTTCCAAAGAACCGGCCCTCCACGATGGGCCTCACGTAGTTGTTGATGTCAAACACAGAACCGTGAGCCAGTAAGAGATTCGCATTTGCTGCACTCAACATGGGATAAGCAGCCGTGGCAATGTTCGCTGCTTGGAAAAATGCAAAGCAAGCGCGATATACAGAATGAGGCAACTGGCCTCCGTCCACATCCAATGGCATTGCGGCTGCGAGTAGGCCCGCGTCATAAAACTCTCGAAGCGCATTCCCTATTTCAGCAATCATTGACACTCGTTCGCCATCGAAAGTCGGTTCATTAAGGTCGCTGAGACGATTGTGTGATGCAAAGGATTTCGTCGCAAGATCGCAACTCAATTCCAACACTGCATCGAAATCCTGAGTTGTCAGGTGGGAAAAACGTGGTGCTTGGGTTAATTCATCGACATGAAGCCATTCGTACAACATGAAGTTAATGTCACGAGGCGACACGAGCTTCGATGCACTGATTTTCATGGGTACGTGGTTTCTACTTAAAGGGGTTGGTGTCTTCTGATTGTCTCGCATTGCAAAGCAAAAAGCCTCAAAAATCGGCATGTTCCCAATGCCAAGTTTCGTAAATCCAGTTAGGGTCAGATAATCACAGATTGGATTTGGCGTGACACACACAGTCCTTGTTATCGGCGCCACCGACGTGGGTCGTCGCACGTGTGCGGCTTTGCAAGATCGCGGCACGTCTGTCATTCACTTGGATAGTCCGACCGACACAGAACTGCGCGAGCTTCTGCTCTCAGATGTGTCAGGCGTGGCCATCATGTTGCATAACGACATTGAAGCTTTGCGATACGCATTAACCATTGAGCACATTCGCCCTGGGATTCGTTTATTCGTGGCTATCTTCGACCGAAGTGTGCGTCATGAAATGGAACGCACAATCCCTAACTGCTCCATTACCTC
>JBAXRV010000072.1:0-5944 GCA_037131045.1 Actinomycetes bacterium | reverse complement strand
GCTTGCGATAAGCGATGCGTAACGCAATCAATGCGTCTTCCCAAGAACGGTTCTGCACACTTGCCTGGAGTTCGGAAAACATCAGCTCGCGAGTAGGCGGCGCAGTTGATTGCGCAATGTAGCTCACATGTGATGGGTGTCGGCACACATGCTCGCCAAGTGCTACCGAAGCTCCCAGCAGGCTGGACATGCCATCCCACTGCTGGTCATCCCAACTGATGACATCTGCCGCACCCGACTCAATCACGTTCGACAAAAACTCCAACGCGCTATCAGGGTCTGCGCTGTTTCTGATGATGTCCAGACGTGCTTGCAAGATTGGATGGCGCAACACAATCTGACTACTCGGCCCAGTGTGCGTAAAACCTAAACGCGCCAAACGTGCCTGTGGTGATTGCTCGCGACTCGTGCTCACGAGTCTGTGACCGAATAACCTTTCACGACGTCTGCCCAGGCGTGGAAAATTGGTCGCCACGTTTCTATGAGTTGGGTCTCGGCTTCTTTGACTTGCGCCGTCGCCACTTGAACATCGGTGCCAGAACGTTGTGCAGCTTCATCGCCCACAACGCTCCACTCACTGAACGTGTCAGCATCTACCTCAGGATGGAACTGAACGCCATACACTCTTGTCCCAATCCGAAACGCTTGAACTGGGCAATCATCACTGCCCGCTAGAACAACAGCGTCATCGGGCAATTCCAGAATGCCGTCTTGGTGCCACTGCGCTGCTTGCACGCTTTTGCCAACTAGTGAACTAAATACCTCGTCACTTTCTGCACTGTCATACACATCGAATGTCGAGACCCCGATTTCAATAACCTGCGCACGCCCAACCACGCCGCCTGTAGCTGTTGCCAACATCTGAGCGCCCAAGCAGATGCCAAACATCGGCGCGTCATGCACAATGGCATCTTGCATCAGCAGGCGTTCCTGTGTGAGCCATGGATGATCTGCATCATCGTTTGCGCCCATAGCTCCACCAAAGGCCATAATTCCTGAATAGCCAGCCGGAATCTGGGATGGCACTTCTTCTCCAGCAAAAGCTCGCACGACGTCAAGTTCGACACCCTGCTCACCTAGCCAGGTGGCAACTAATCCTGGTGGATCAGACTCTTCATTTTGAATAACAAGAACGCGTGGTTTCATTTACAACACCGGTAGGTAGCGGTCGAGCTCAAAGGCGGTTACCTGAGAGCGGTATTCCTGCCATTCTGCCCGTTTATTCCGCAAGAAGAAGTCGAAGACATGCTCGCCAAGGGTTTCTGCCACAAGCTCGCTACGTTCCATCACAGAAATAGCTTGCCCGAGAGATTCAGGTAGTCGCGCGATTCCCATTGCTGCCCGCTCTTCGGTCGTGAGCGACCACACGTCATCTTCAGCACCATCGGGCAATTCGTAACCGTGTTCGATGCCCTTCAAGCCAGCCGCCAGCATGACAGCAAACGACAGGTACGGATTACAGGCCGAGTCAATGGACCGGAACTCGATGCGGGTCGAGTTTCCTTTATTGGGTTTGTACATCGGTACCCGAATCAAAGCCGAGCGATTGTTATGGCCCCAGCAAATATAATTCGGAGCTTCGCCACCGCCACCGAGTCGCTTGTACGAATTGACCCACTGGTTAGTCACTGCAGTGATTTCTGGAGCATGTTTGAGCAACCCAGCAATGAACTGACGACCCGTTTTGCTTAGTTGATACTCAGCACCGGCTTCATAAAACGCATTACGGTCTCCTTCAAAAAGCGACAAATGCGTATGCATTCCTGAACCTGGATATTGCGCAAAAGGTTTTGGCATAAATGACGCATAGATGCCTTGTGACAGTGCAACCTCTTTCATAACAACTCGAAATGTCATGATGTTGTCGGCCATCGTTAATGCATCTGCATAACGCAAATCAATTTCTTGTTGACCAGGTGCACCTTCATGGTGACTGAACTCCACGGAGATGCCCATGTTTTCTAGCATCGTGATTGCATCACGCCGGAAGTCGTAACCAATTCCAAGTGGCGAATGATCAAAGTAGCCGACCTCATCAATAGGGACTGGCTGCTTGCCTTTTTCAGGTTGTTCTTTAAAGAGGAAGAACTCAATCTCGGGATGGGTATAGAACGTGAAACCTAAATCAGCAGCCTTACCCAATGCCCGCTTCAGAACATGGCGGGAATCTGCATACGATGCTGAGCCATCCGGCAACATAATGTCGCAGAACATGCGAGCAACACCGTTTTGCTCACCACGCCATGGCAGTACAGCAAAGGTTTCAGGATCTGGTTTTGCCAACATGTCAGATTCATAGACGCGAGCAAAACCTTCGATAGCCGAACCGTCGAATCCGATTCCTTCAGCGAAAGCGCCTTCTAACTCAGCAGGGGCAATCGCAACAGACTTTAAAGTGCCCAGCACATCGGTGAACCATAGTCGGACAAAGCGAATGTCTCGCTCTTCCATAGTGCGCAATACGAACTCTGTTTGTTTATCCACGTGACCATAATGACTGCCTTTGGTTACGGCAGTGTTACACGAAGTAATGTTGTTCTCGTGCCTACCGTGCGACTTGCTCTAGCCCAGATCAACCCAATTGTGGGTGATGTGGCTAAAAACGTTGATTTATGTACGGCAGCTGTGGCCCAGGCGGCCGAACAGCAGGCTCACATCATTTTGTTGCCTGAGATGGTCATTACCGGCTATCCAGTTGAAGACTTAGCTCTTCGACCCACTTTTCAGAGTGCATCAGAAGCTGGTATCGCCCAACTTGCCCACGACATTAATGAAGCCGGCTACGGCGAGCATGTCGTTATCGCTGGATATTTGCACGGCACAGACAAGTCATACATTGCTCAGGCCGGCGTCCCGCATGGTGCTCCAATGAACTGTGCAGCTGTGATTCACCGCGGCCAGGTCGTAGCTCGCTACTCGAAGCACCACTTGCCAAACTATGGCGTCTTTGACGAGCACCGCTATTTTGTGCCCGGCCACGAAGAACTTGTAGTGCGCGCTTTCGGCTGTGACATTGCAGTAGCAATCTGCGAAGACCTGTGGCAAGACGGTGGTCCAGTATCACTTGCACGTGAGTCTGGTGTTGGCCTGCTTGCTGTCATTAACGGATCACCTTATGAACGCGATAAAGATGACGTTCGCACTGCATTGATTGTGAAGCGGGCAAAAGAAGCTAACGCGGTTTTGGCCTATGTGAACCTAGTTGGCGGCCAAGATGAATTGGTGTTTGACGGTGACTCCGTTGTCGTGGATGCTCAGGGAAGTGTTTTAGCCCGCGCTGCACAATTCGAATCCGACATCATGATTGTGGACGTTGAGCTTGCACCGGCCCACGGACGATTCGATGTTGAATTACCAACAACAGGCTGGATACCTACTCGAACGATTGAACAATCCGCACACTCTCGACTGGACAGTAATGCCGAGGTATATCACGCCTTAGTTTTGGGCCTCAAGGACTATGTCAATAAGAATGGATTTAAGTCGATACTCCTTGGGCTCTCCGGTGGCATCGACTCTGCATTCGTAGCCGCGCTCGCCTGCGATGCACTGGGTGCATCTCGAGTGTTTGGTGTGAGCTTGCCATCTGAGTACTCGTCGGAACATTCGAAAAGCGATGCTTATGACCTCGCGCAGCGCACCGGGATCAACATTCGCACCGTATCAATCGCCCCCATGGTCACCGCCTACCTCGATGAACTTGGACTCACTGGCTTAGCCGAAGAAAATCTGCAAGCCCGAGTGCGCGGCACAACACTTATGGGTATCTCCAACCAGGAAGGCCACTTGGTGCTTGCTACTGGAAACAAGAGCGAGCTCTCTGTTGGGTACTCGACTATCTATGGTGATGCCGTCGGCGGGTTTGCTCCGATTAAAGACCTGCCAAAGGTTGACGTGTGGGAGTTGTCACGCTGGCGCAATGACCTAGCAACCTCTCGCGGTGAAGTTCCGCCGATTCCGCAAGCCAGTATCAGCAAGCCACCGAGCGCCGAACTTCGACCAGGACAACTGGATTCAGATTCGCTGCCCGACTACGAAGAACTCGATGCAATTTTGAATCTCTATGTGGAACAAGACTTCAGCGCCGACCAAATCATTGCCCGTGGTTTCTCGCAGGACAGTGTCTTACGGGCGTTGAGTCTGACGGATCACGCTGAATATAAGCGTCGCCAATATCCACCAGGCACAAAGGTTTCGCTTCGGGCATTTGGTCGTGATCGGCGCTTACCAATGACAAATAAGTGGTCTGAAAAGCCCGTAAACTAAGTCCTGTCCGGGGACTGTCATCGAACAGCCTCGAGATTGGAGAATACACATGCCTACTCGGCTTTATGGCGGCACACAGTCGCGCCGCATCTCAACGAACGATTTGCTCAACGCAAAAGCCAACAACGACAGATGGCCCATGATTACCTCGTACGACGCCATCACTGCCCGAATTTTTGACGAAGCCGGTTTCCCAGTCCTGCTCGTTGGAGATTCAGCCGCGATGGTCGTGTTCGGCTTTGATAACACGATCCCTGTTACCGTCGATGACCTGCTTCCACTCGTTGCGGCCGTTGTTCGCTCAAGTACTCGTGCCATGGTCGTGGCCGATTTACCTTTTGGCACATACAGCACTGCGCAACAAGCAGTTGAGTCGGCAACTCGCTTCATGAAAGAAGCGCAAGCTCACGCTGTCAAAATTGAAGGTGGCCGGGAGGCTGTTGCACAGGTTCGCGCTCTTGTCGCAGCAGGTATCCCAGTCATGGGTCACATCGGTTTGCGACCACAACACGTGCATGCCATGGGCGGTTACCGTGTTCAAGGACGCGGTGACCAAGCCAACGAGGTGCTTGCCGACGCTCATGCTCTAGTTGAGGCTGGCGTATTTGCAATAGTGCTCGAAGTCATTCCATACGAACTCGCGCAGCGAATCACCGACAGTGTCCCAGTGCCGACTATTGGTATTGGTGCTGGTGCGCACACCGATGCTCAAGTCTTGGTTTGGCAAGATCTTGTTGGATTGACCCCAGGTAAGCCAGCCAAGTTTGTTCAGCAATACGCCGACGTGAAATCAGTCATTGAACAAGCGTCTCGGTCCTGGGCCGCTGATGTCGTATCAGGGGTTTACCCCGACATTGACCATTCCTATTCCTGATTAATGCTTGCTGCTTGAGTCACAGGTCCGATTCCTGCCACACCTTGAGCAGTGATTGCTTCTGAACACTCACTTGATCGCGCTGCCCCGACTATGTTGAGATGCCAAACCACAACGCGGCATAATTTCACTCCACAGTGAGCAAGAAGTTCAAACAATCTTTTGAGCAATTTGAAATTCTCATACACACAACACAAGAAATTCTGGTCAGCTCAGAAATACAGCAAAGATTGCGAACAATTTTTGTGCACGATGTGCGCCGTGAAAAGATAAAAAAATGCTAAAAACTGATTCACAACTCAAAAAAACTTTTTTGTGCAGATCTACACGTGTTTGTGTTGACAATTTCAATTTGCATTGCAGAAATTATTTTTCATGACGTGTTTTCCCTTATTTCGCAAGGGAAAATTCGCATATTTATGAAATATCTTGTTTGTTTTTCGAAAATTTTTGATCCTTCATTAGTGCATATTTGCAAAATATAGATTGCGACACGCACAAACAAATAGTTGCAATAACACTTGCAACATAAAAAACATCTGACACCCTAGTAACTAAGAGCTTTCGGGAAGTCCGAAGGCACTATCCCTCGAGGAGGAACTGTGGCTGCCAAGAAGACCACAGCTAAGAAGGCCGCTAAGAAGGCCCCGGCTAAAAAGAAGGCTCCAGCCAAGAAGGCTGCAGCTAAGAAGGCACCTGCTAAGAAGAAGGCTGCTAAAAAGGCACCTGCTAAGAAGAAGGCTGCTAAGAAGGCACCTGCTAAGAAGAAGGCTGCTAAGAAGGCACCTGCTAAGAAGAAGGCTG
>JBAXRV010000071.1:0-6008 GCA_037131045.1 Actinomycetes bacterium | reverse complement strand
GACAAAGGCGAAGCGTTACCTGCGGTGATGGAACCGTCAGGTGTGAATGCCGGCTTGAGGCCAGCCAGATCACTCATCGATGTGGTTGAGCGAATACTTTCGTCGCGAACGATGTCTGTGCCAGCAACAGGTGCAGTGATCAAATCGTAGAAACCGCCGTCCCATGCGGCGGCTGCAAGCTGGTGTGAACGCATCGCAAACTCGTCTTGCTCGACACGTGACACTTTGTATTTCGTAGCCACAGCCTCATTAGCAAGCCCGAGTGACACACTCCACTCTTGGGGCATGTCGGGATTCACTAACCGCCATCCCAATGCCGTGTTTTCTAGCGTGGCGTTCTGAGCAGGAAATGCTTTGTCCGGCTTCATCAACACCCAAGGCGCACGAGTCATAGATTCAACGCCGCCGGCAATCACCAACTCGGCATCGCCCGTCTCAATCATGCGAGCTGCACTGATTGCGGCATCAAGTCCCGAACCACACAAACGATTCACAGTAGATCCTGGAATCGACGTCGGTAAGCCGGCTAGCAATAACGACATCCGTGCCACATTTCGATTTTCTTCACCCGCGCCGTTAGCGTTTCCGAAAATCGCTTCATCAATTAAAGATGCATCTGGCAGGTGGCGTTCGACAAGTGCGGCAATCACGCCTGCTGCGAGATCATCAGGACGTACCGATGAATAGCCTTTGCCGAATTTACCAAATGGAGTACGCAGCGAACTTAATACAAATGAATCGGTCATCGTGATGTTCCTAAACGCGCCGCGTCCCAGGGATTGTGTTCACCCAAACTTGTCACAACGCCGTTAACTACTGTTTCGGCAACCGCACGTCCCATCGCGGGTGAGAGCTGAATGCCATTTCCGCCACCACCGAGCGCACATATCACTGCGGGATTATCTGGATGGAGCCCAACAATCGGAGCATGGTCTGGAGTCATCGGGTAAATGCCCGACCATGAACGACCGATTCCTGCGCTGGCAAGATGCGGTAAGCGTTCACTGAGTTGTTCGGCTAACTCCAACACAAACTCATCGGATCCGGTTTCTACATAAGAGTCTGGATCAGCAGGCTCGTCAACAGGTTCTTCGATGTGTAGACCTGCTGCAAGTTGGTCAGGGCGTTCAAATCGGAAGTACAAACCTGGCCGTCCTGAACCAGGAACATAATCCATGACCATAGGAACCATGTTCGCTAAGTCAGCTCCCACTTCGACAATGGCCGCACTGTGTCGTTGTGGAATCAACGGAACTGGCGCACCAAGTAACTCGCCGACTTTGCCCGCCCATCCACCGGCAGCGTTCACAACAACATCGGCCTCAAAGTTGCCACGGCTTGTGACAAGTGTGAAAACTCCATCAGCGTCCTGTGATGCTGCGGTCACTTTCGCGTTGAGTAAGACGGTGCCACCCATCTGAGTCACTAGTTCGGTTAACAGCGCACTGTATAAATGTCCATCAACATAACCATCGCTTGGTCCGTACAGTCCGCCAAGTCGACCTGTCATCGAAATTTGTGGAATGAGTGCTTCGACTTCTTCGGCTGTGAGCACGCGTGCATCGTGGACGCCGTGCGCGTTTTGGCGAGCAATACTGAGTTGATAATCAGCGAAGTCTGATTCTTTTGATGCCAAGCGCACATAACCCGTGCGGACAAACCGAAGATCATGTTTGTCGCTGAGCATGTCGAAGAAGCGACGACCGTATGCACGCACCGCAATGTCGAAGTCACCGATGTACTGCGTTTCGACAACGCCAATCGATCGGCTAGTCGATCCGCTTCCGGGGCTATTGGACTCGAGCACTGTCACACTCAGCTCGGGGTCTTCGTCTAACAGGTGCCACGCACTGGCTAAACCTGCTGCGCCAGCACCAATAATGACTACCCGTTTGTGTGGCATCTGACGTCCCATCCATGTGATGTTCGCATTGCGAACACATGCTCGTATTACGAACACTCAACCACGCGCCCTACGCAGTGTCAAGGAATTCGCGTAATAACAAAAACCTCTAGTCTGTTTATATGAACAAGAACGCAGGTCTTTTTGCCATGTTAATCAGCATGGTGTTTTGGGGTCTGAGTAATCCGTTTGCCGATTATGCAGTGCAAGCATTCACACCTGGCGAAATGTTCGTGATTGAAGTGGGCACCGGCAGCCTAGGGTTCTTCGCAATTGTTCTACTGGTACCTCGGATTCGCGGAAACATCGGAACCATTCCGTGGAAGATTTCTTTGCCGCTGGGTTTCATCATGCCTGGCTTGTGTTTTTACTTAGGAAACATCGGTTACAAATTCGGGACCGTCACAACTGGTGTGATCTTGTTGTCGTGTGAAGCAATCTTTATGGCTGTCGGCGGAATTTTTGTGCTGAAGGAATCGCTACCCGTGAAGTCGATTGTGGCAGTTTTCATGGGGATGCTCGGTGTTGTCGTTGTGGGTATTTCTGGTCAATCGTCGAATCCAGAAACTGCAGGAGTGACAGCACATATTCTGGGCATGTCATTACCTGCTGGAGTTGTTGGCGCTGCAGCATTTATTCTTTCGAGTGTCTTTAGCGCTGCATTCGGACTGTTAGTACGCAAGTACGCAGCAACCACGGATGTCGTCGGCTTAACGCTAGGTCAGCTAGTGTCAGCTTTTATCTTTGCGGTCGTCATTATGATCAACCAACATGTCGATGTGGTCTCGCTGTATCGACAAACAAGTTACTTCTGGGCTGCGGTTCTTGCAGGAATAGTTGGTATCGCTATTGCGTTCCTGTTGTTTAATCAAGCATCGGAAAATGTCACGGCACGTCAGACAGCATTGTTATTGAATCTGATTCCCATCATTGCGATAGTCATCGGAGCAGTCATCGGTCGGGGCTTACCCACTCCAGTTCAAATCATTGGGGCGGCCATCGTGCTGGTGAGTTTGTTTGCGCTAGAGACTAAAGAACTGGAATCGTTCGAAACTGCGCCACACTAGTCGGCTAGGTCTGCTCGATAGCCACTACGGGCCAATGCAGCTCGGGTTCGTGACAGACTCAACCCATGGACAGCGCCAAGGCAGCAATCAAAAACGGCGCTCCGCTGTATTGGGCATCCATCAACATGCGGGCTGGCATGGTGGTTGTCAGCCCGATAATCACGCTGATTGGTAGAGATCTTGGGCTATCCACTATTCAATTGGCCTGGCTGACCTCAATACCTGTGATCTGTTTCGCGTTTGCTTCGCCTGCGACCACCTGGATGAGAAGGTTTGGCAGCGTCAATCAAATCATCACGTGGGCATTGTGGCTGCTAGCGACGTCGTTGTTGCTACGAGCAACGGGCTCCGCGATGGCGCTCTACATATTTACTATCGGTGTTGGCATCGGCATTGCGACGTTGAATGTGTTGCTTCCAATTTGGGTGAAACGTCATGGTGGAAAATACTCGGGACTTTTAACTGGTATCTATGTGGCCATGATGGGTGTGACCACATCGATTGCGATTGGCGCTGCTGCTCCACTTGCTCACCTGTCGTCGTTAGGTTGGCAGTTGTCACTATTGCCATGGGGAGTCGTTGCGCTGGTGTCTGCCCTGTGGTGGCAGCGCTACATTCGCACGGATGAACCCGATGAGAAAGTCACGTCGGCTGATATCAATGTACGGATGTTTGTGCACAGCAAGCTTGCCTGGCAAGTGATGCTGGTTTTCGGTTTCCAATCCATGAACGCATACGCCACGCGGGCCTGGTTACCAACCATCATGATCACCAAAGGCTTCACAATGACGTCAGCTGGAATGACAGTTGCTTGTGCAGGATTAGTGGGCTCACTGCTTGCTATTGGAGTTCCACACATCGCGCAACGCAGTCATGATCAACGCATCGCTATTTGGGCGGTCTCACTAATATCCATGACTGCTTACATCGGTATCGAATACGGATCACATAACTGGGTTATCTTCTGGGTGTACTTATCTAACATCGGACAATGGCTTGCCTACCCGATGGCACTGTTGCTCATCATTCTGCGCAGCCCTAACGCTCATCATGCACAGAGCTTGTCGGCCATGGTGCAAACCATTGGCTATGTCATGGGTGCCACTGCCCCGCTTATTGCTGGTGCGTTATTTGATCTGTCTGGTGCGTGGTCACTGACGTTGTGGATGTTGGCAGGTATTGCGCTATTGCAGGCATTGGCTGGACACAGCGCAGGTCGCGTGGGACATGTGCAACGCCGGGACTTTGTAGCTGAGCTCGCAGAACCACCTGCGCTGTAGCTAAGTGTTCCTTTCGTCATAGTTTGGGCAAAGAATGAGCAAACTGCGTGAAGGATTCGCAACGTGCGTGACATCATCACAGTAGGAGCACTTTCCAGATGCTCAAAGGAGTCACAATGACACGAAAAGTTCTCGCACTTATCGCAACGGCACTTTTGCTTGCAGGCTGTGGAACGTCGTCAGGTGGTAACTCCTCAACTGCGTATGACCCCAGTGTGGTCGCCCCGGTTCCGGATAAAGGTGGGACTGATACATCAGGCGCCGTAACTCCACAAGTCATTCGTAACGGTGACATGACGTTAAAAACCGGTGACGTGGCCAAACTATTTGACTCGGTACAAAAGCAAATCGTAACTTCTGGAGGTCGAGTTGAATCGTCGAACCTCTACAACGACAGTCAAAATAATGGCGCTCAAATTGTGGCCCGAATTCCTGAGACCAAGTTGGATGCCACGATTGCCGCGATCAGCGCTATGGCTACCCGTACAAGTCTGAACATCAGCACCAGCGACGTGACGTTACAAACCATTGACCTGCAAGCAAAAGTAACAGCACTGACCGCGTCGCGAGACCGGCTACTAGCACTTGTCGATAAGGCGACATCTACCTCGGATTTGATTGCCGCAGAAACTGCATTGTCGCAGCGCCAAAGTGAACTCGATAGTACCCAAGGCCAGCTCGACTATTTGAAAACGCAAGTTGCTGAATCAACATTGAGCATTAGTTTGGTCAGTGACCAGTCGTCAGTCACCAGCGGATTGCGCGGTTTTGGTGACACACTTCGTCAGTCGGTGCGCAATTTCCTCCAAGGGTTTGAGTCGGTAGTGATCTTTGTGGGTAGTGCGATTCCATGGATTGTTGTCTTGAGTTTGCTGTTTGGTTTCGGGCGTTGGTTCAATCGGCGCTTCTCGAAACTGAGTTGGAAGCGCAAGGTTAAGTAGTTTGTGCATTCGGCCAAGCATGTGCTTGGCCGAATGACCCAAGCGCAGCCGGATTCTTCGATTTCACGAGTTATTGCAGAACCGTCCCCCATTTCACCCATCTGGTCAGACCTGCTAATCTTTACGGGTACCAAGCACCGCTAGCTCAATTGGCAGAGCAGCTGACTCTTAATCAGCGGGTTGTAGGTTCAAGTCCTACGCGGTGTACATTTTCAAGAATTGTCGGCAATTTAACCCCTAAAAGCAACAAGTATTTTCTCTATTTGGGTTACCATAAAATCACTTTTATGACAGGACCAAAATTGGAGGAAGTAAATCATGGTTCTCAAACGCCCCTTAAACACCGCCCGAATGCTGATAGTTGCACTCGCACTTGCAACGCTTAGCGGCGTGGCTACCCCGAGTTCTGCTGCAAATCGAGGCACTGGAAATCTTGCATCGTTCGCAAATTCAGATCGTCTAGCCACACCGTATAGCCAAGGTTTTGAAACTAGGCATGGTGCGCTGTTCCCATCTGAATTTCATGACCAGGACATGGTTATTGCTTCCACAGATCCTGGTTATGGTGTCTCAACCACTTCTTATGCGGTGTGGGATGGTGCTCATAGAGGTTATGCGAGCGTCAAGTACACGGGTATCGGAACTCGCTCCTTCTACTTAGATAAGTACCAAGGTGACTACCCTTTTGACGGCGACTACAAAGCATCACTACAGTTTGTTGACTTCACCGATGTTGCTCTGCGCATCACAGATGGAACTCATTCCACTGTGAGTCTTGATGTGCTTAATCCCGCCTCAGTAACGAGCCCAATTGAGG
>JBAXRV010000070.1:0-6658 GCA_037131045.1 Actinomycetes bacterium | reverse complement strand
GTCTCGGCGCCAAGCTCACCAAACATGCCACCTTCGAAGTGGTCGTGCAAGGTCCACAAGCGACCGCCGACTCGATCTCGTGCTTCAAGCACAACTACGTCGTCGCCTGCCTTGTGGCGTTCGACAGCCACCATCAGTCCAGATAGCCCAGCTCCTACGACAAGTGTTTTCACGTTAGATTTCCTGACTGCGCTCGTCGCGTGTGCGACTCTCACATCTAATCACCCCGTGCAAATTCATATTTATGTATTGACAAATCAAAGGCACGTGAAAGAAGCAAAGCATGATGGACCCGTTTGAATCTAAGACCCAATGTCGACCCACGTTTGAGGAGCAATCTCTGCGCTGCAGTCTCTGGCTAACCTGCACGAAATACAATGAAATGTGCCCTCCACAAGCGTTCCTAGTCATAGCCGGACACGCAATCCGTGGCTCGATGTCGTTCGGGGTCTGGCAATCTTCACAGTTGTTGGCGTGCACTCCATACAAGTAACTGATCGCTTAGTCATCGATAGTAAGTCGCGGCTATTGAGCGAATATGTGGGCTACGGGAAGTATGGCGTTGAACTTTTCTTTTTCATCTCGGGCTGGCTCCTGGTATCGATTTATGGCCTATCAGGTGATTCACTAGGCAAGGCCTACTGGGCTCGGCGTATTGGTCGGATCTATCCACTGTGGTTGATCTTTCTGGGCATTCAGCTCTTTCGGGCTCAAGCCACACAAACTGGCGGCTTCTACACGGCGCAACAGCCGGTTTCCGGTGAGCCTGATGTGTGGCACAGTACCGGTGGAATCATCGTGCTGGCACTTACATTCACACTCTTTATCTCGGCAACGTTATGGAACAACGTCATCCCAGGCGGCTGGTCGATTCAATCAGAAGTGGGGCACTACATCGTTTTCCCGTTGATTCGAAATCGTTCCATAAACTTTGTGCTGTTGACCGCAGTGGTCATCAACTTCGCAACCCGTCACCTCAAAGACACTCGACCAAATATGAGCACGTGGCCCAGCGGAACATTACATGTGGCCGATGCGTGGATTCGGCTTGGTTTGTATTCCACGTTTGGTTATTTTTTGGTGGGCATTCTGAGTTTCTTAATTTATCGAGGTTGGGTAGACACGAAAAGTTTTCGCGAGTCGTTCACAAGCACAGGTATTTCATGGATTGTGTTGGTGATCTTTGTTCAGAGTCTTTTCGTAGTGTCATGCCCACTCGGGCGACAGACTGAGGCGTACAAGTTTCTTCTCGTGATGATGCTGGCGAGTTTTGCTATTTATAAATTCCACACGACTCGGTCGATATTCCGAGTGCTTGGTAAATACTCGTACTTCATTTACTTCATGCATTTCAGAGTGCTCGATTCCATGGAACGGATTGCTACCAACAATGGATTTTTTGGCACTGGGCCTGGATCGCAGCAACTGACATTTGTCATAGTTCTTTTTCTAGCCCTGGGAGTATCAACTCTTGTGGCTATTCCATCCATGAAGTATCTGGAACTTCCACTGATTAGGATCTCGCAACGAGTCACCTAAGCGAGACAGAGACTCGGGTTCGCTAGTTTTCTGCGAACAAGCTCACGTGCGCGAAAGTGCCCGTGGTCGTAACACCTTCAACGCCAGTGACTACAGCAGCATCGCGATACACCAAAACCTGCGAGTCCACAGTTGTGTCGCCCGTCAGGCCCACAAGAATGTGGATGTCGTGGGTTGCATCGACTATGTGAGTGCCAGCTGCCAGTACTTGAACGTCGGCATTGAATCGTCCGCGCCGAGTCATCACATTCAGGTCGCGAGCTGGGCCTTCAGGCAATGTGCAGTCGAATGCAATTTCACCTGGGAAACTAAACGGCACATGCTCGTCGATGCGGTGAGTCTGCTCGCCATCGGTCAGCACCATGTGACCGCCTTGCATCAACACAATCCAGCGGTCGATGTTCGCCAGCACCGAGAATGGGCCATCGTTATCGATGTCGGCAAGACTAATACGCCAATCAAAGTCGCCTGATTCAGGTGAACGCGTGACTTCGTACGTGATACCTGCGCCATTTGGCCAAGGCATAGCAACGTGATCTCGAAAAGCAACAGTACCCATGTTCAAGACTCCCTTAGTGTGGCGCAGCAGCCATCAGGCCGACTGTGTCACCCTACAACGACTCAGAAAGGTGCCCAGGCAGCACGAGCTGTCTAAGCACCTTTCTGAGGCTCTAAGGTGACGTGAATCTTGCGATTCTGTCGGTTATGCGACCTTCTTTGTCGAAGCAGTTACAGCGGTTGCTTGTCCGACACCAATGCCAGTGATCCTTACCTGGATGTAATACGAGCGATCAACTGAAGTCAGTTTGTACTTAGATGACGTTGAAATGAGCACACAGGCATTCGATACGTTGCCTGCAGCCCCTAACGCTGAACACCGATACCACTGGTAGCTAAACGCTGCTGGAAGTAGCGGACTAATCCAGGTCCCCGTTTTTACGGTGATTACTTTTCCAACCTTCCCAATACCAGCAAGAGTTGCCTTTGTAGCTGCCTTGGTTCCTGGATGGTACGAGATCGTGGCAGTGAGAGCTTTGTTAAAACGGATAAAGTCTGGATTGTTAGCGTTATCCCAACCTTGTGCACCTGAGGTGTGCCAGATAGTCGCCGAACGGCGTAAGCCTTGGAAGGCTCGTGTCCCCACGGTTGGAACATTGCCAAGAAAGACTACGTTGGTCAAACTACTATCGGCGTTAAACGCGTATCCTTCAACACTGGTAATGTGTGCAGGAATTACAATCGTCTTCAGTGCTGACATATTTGAAAAAGCTCCAGAGCGAACTCGTCTAATCCCATCCGGGAGAACAAGTGAAACGAGTTTTTCGTTACCCTGGTATGCCCAATGGTCGATTTCTGTGACCGAGGACGGAACAACAAAAGCTCCTGACTTCTGGTTCGGGAACTGGATTAGATAATGCGCTTCCTTATCGTAAAGAACTCCATCGATGCTGGCGTATGTGTCGTTTGCACCATCAACCGTGATGGCCGTGAAGCCCGCTGAATCACTATCCGATGACCCAAAAGCCCGGTAACCAATGTCTGAAACTCCGGCTGGAATGCTTACCGTTCCGATTTGTGTCCCGGCCAAGGCCAGTGACCCAATGGCAATGACAGTGGAAGGGATTGCGTATGCGCTCACGTACGCTTTTGCCGCAGGGTAGGCGAGTAACCGACTCTTATTGTGAGTGAATAACACACCTCCATCAGCGATGTATGAAGTGTTGGCAGAATTTACCGTAAAGGCCCCCATGCTTGGAAGCTGATCCATCGCCTGATCACCAATGAAATTTACATTTGCTGGAATCTCGACAGTGGTTAAAACAGGCAACATGCTAATTGCCCCTTCTTGTATTTCCGTTAAACCTGTGCCAAGTGTTAAATGTGACAAAGCTTGCAGATCAGTTATGGCATTACCTTCGATGTTAACTACTGAGTTTGGTATGTCTAGGCTTGTCAACAGCGGATCACTGGAAATAGCTCCATATCCTAAATTCGCAACGCCATTTCCAAGATCTAACGTTTTAAGACCCCACATATTCGTAAGAGCCCATGATCGAATGTTCACAACGCTGTTTGGAATTGTTAATTCGGAAATCATCCCATTATTGTTTAATGCGCTGTCATCTAATCCAACGACATCCTTGCCATCAATAACGCTGGGAATATTTAACGAAATCAAATTGTTACCAGATTCGAAATTTCCACTTATATCGGGGACTACGAACGCTGTGATGTATTGCACGTTAGGGTCGACAGAATCATCTGTTCGCCACTGCAAACTTGGGATTGTTGTGAATGTGTTCCAGGGTGAACTCCACCCAGATTTCTGCACGTCGTAGTAAATATTGTTGATCGTTGGCCCGCCGCCGAGGGGGTTATTTGTGATGCTAGGGGCGTCACATTGAAAATAAATCGAGTCAATTCTTGAGTCATTCATGAAAATGCTGTTGCCAAGTTCCATGGCAGTTGTGCTCTGGAATACGAGCGATTGCAAATTGTTATCATCGTTAGCAAAGGCCCCGTCGCCAACCTTTGTCATGTTAGGGCCCGCAATAACTCCCATTAAATTTGGGTTTGAAGCCATCGCAAAAGGTGCAATTTCAGTGACACTGCTGGGAATAAGGTAGAAGTTATCACCATGACGCTGTGGGTACTGAAGAAGTACAGTCTTAGCAAAATTGAACAGCACACCATTTTCACTTGTGAACGCGGTATTTGCAGGGTCTACGTCAATAACTTCCAGATTTGGTGACTGTAATGCACCCACTCCAATGCTGGTAACCAATGGGGGAATTGAGATGTGTGTGATGTTCGTGCCAGAAAATGTTCCGTCAGCAATTGTTGTCAATGAAGAAGGCAAAGAAATATCTTGCAAGTTGCCTCCAAGACCCAAGTTCCCAAAAACCTTTACCTGGCTGGGAACATCAGCTGAATCCTCGAAGTAAAGGTAGCTCACGTTGCTGAAATCGATGCCTTGACCTGTATCAGAATTTATTCGAGTTACTTCCTCGACCGTACGAGATTGGTAGCCATCGTAGTATGCCACGGGAATCCACATGTTGGTATCACATGTTTGGACGCAGCCAGTGATCCTGATGTTGCCATCACCCAGCACCCTATAGACGAACTGCCCCCCTCCATTACCTGCTATAGCGGCTGGCATACCCATCGAAAGGCTCACCGCTGCTATAGCTAAAACACTGATGGTTCGGAATCGAAGCTTGTTGTTAGACAGGGACTTGGAAAAGACAGACATGGAAGTCTCCTCAGTTACTTGTTGTCAATTTCGAAAAAGCTTTCGAAATTACCAAGCAATCGCCACATAACGTGGAGGAGCAACAGCAGGGCAATCTGTAGACCTTATGGAAACCTATCCCAAAACTGAACCCAATGTCAGGCATTCACAAATAACGCATGGAATTAGCCCAAAAAACAACAAGTGTAGGTACATGTGCCCGCCGCCCTTAAGCAAAAGATACGTGTTGCTTAAGGGCGACCTTAAAGGCGTTTAGCTATTGAACCAGGCCAGTCGGAGCAGAGATTTGTGTTGCGTGACCAATACCCGATGCAACGATGACCGCGTACACAAACTTGCCTTTCTCGTTCGCAGTGAGCTTGTAAGTCGAGGCAGTAGCTCCGTCGATTGGTCCACAGGTTTCACCCCACGCGTGAGTCGTGTTCAACACCTCACAGGTGTACCACATGTAACTAAACGTGGTTGGTAACAGTGTGTTTGTTGTCCACTTACCGGTCTTTGCTGTCAGAACCTTGCCCACCTTTGCCTTGCCAGTGATGCGAGCTTTAGAGGATGCTGCGGCCGTCGGAGCGTAAGCAATCTTGGTTGTAGTTCCTTGCTTGAAACGGTCATAATCGGTGTCAAACGCTTCAGTCCAATCAGCATTTGTCACGGTATTCCACACTTTGGCAGACGCAGGCACACGACTAAACACGCCGGAACCAAGTTCAGGTGGCGTGTCACCCAGAAACACAATGTTGGTTAAGTTGTGATCGTTATTAAAAGCAGAATCATAAATCGACACAACTCCACCAGGAATCACAATTGTCTTGAGAGCGAAATCATTCTCAAAACTACTTTGTTCCAGATACATCACTGATGAAGGAAGCGCAATACTCGTTACCTTTTCAGCATTCCGAAACGCACCGCCCCAGACGTAGTTCACAGATTCGGGTACCACAAAAGTCCCAGACTTTTGATTTGGAAATTGAATAAGCGATGAGCCGTCTTTTGAATAGAGCACATCCGAGATGCTCTTGTAGTTCTCGCTGGTGGGATCAACTTGAATAGCACTGATGTCAGATGCATCAGAATTAGATGCGCAAAATGCACACCAATTGATGTCAGCGACAGTAGCCGGAATGGTGACTGTTCCGATTGCGGCCCCAGCAAATGCTGCTTCGTCAATTGTGGTGACTCCAGATGGAATGTCGTATTTAGCTATGTACTTTTTACCCTGCGGGTAGACCAGGATGCGCGCGCCATCCTTGGAGTAGAGCACACCGGCGACCGATTTAAAGTTTGCGTTTGCATCAGCCACAATGAAGCTCTTAACTCGATCCAAGCTCATCAGCGCACCGTAACCGATAGCTTCGACATGCTCAGGAATTCGCAACGTTGTAATTTTTGCAAGATAGGAAATTGCACCGTCACCGAGTGTCGTCAGACTGCTTGTTGCGTTTATAGTCAGGCTCTTCAAGCCAGTTAGATTGTTAACAGAGTAACTGCCGACTAATTCCAGAGAGTCAGGCAGCGTGAGGCGCTTGAGAGATTGATTGTTTTGTATCGCATTATCGCCAATCGTTACGAGCCCAGACCCAAGATCCAGTGTCTTGAGTCGCCACATGTTAGACAGCGAATTATCACCAATCCGCCTCACATTTGATGGAATCGTAATGGCTGTAAAGAGGCCATCGTTGCTGAATGAATTTCCGGCAAGTTCTACAACATCTTTGTTGTCAATTTTCGAAGGGATAGTCAGGGCGAAATCCTGATAGTTCACAGTATCTTGATTCAGACCTGGCACCGAGAAGCCAGTGATTACTTGCGTATCATTACCATTTGTTTCCCACGTCAAGCTCGGTGTTGTTGGTGCTCCAGTGA
>JBAXRV010000069.1:0-6964 GCA_037131045.1 Actinomycetes bacterium | reverse complement strand
GTGCTAGGGCATCACTGGTTCTTGAGGCGCTCTCAGAGTGCGAGATTGTCGTTACGGGTGCCCCAGTAAGCATCCGGGTAAACGGGCTTGAACAAGCGATGAATCAACCGCTGTATGTTTCAGCACAGTCAATGGTCACATTGTCGCCGACGCAGTTGGCGCTTCGCAGTTACCTTGGAGTTCGTGGCGGATTTGATGTTCCTGCGATCATGGGTTCGCGCAGTTTTGATGAACTCGCCAAGCTGGGACCTGCGCCCATTGGCGCGAGTGATGTGATTCCGGTCGGTAATGCAATTGCCAATGACATGCCTGTCGTATTAGGACCAGTGACAGGTGTATCGCTTGCATCCGATGTGGAACTTGGAGTGTGGCGCGGTCCACGCTGGGACTGGTTTAGCGATGCCATGGAGTTAGTGCATCACGAGTTTGTGGTCACTACAAAAATAAATCGTGTAGGTGTACGCCTAGAGGGACATGCTTTTTCGTGGGACACAACTCGTCGCTTACCCAGTGAGGGTTTGGTCCGAGGTTCAATTCAGATTCCAGTGGATGGTGTGCCGTTAATATTTGGACCAGATCACCCAACCACAGCCGGGTATCCCGTGATTGGCGTAATTGAACCAAGTCATATGTCAAGGCTCGCGCAAGTGACAGCGGGTACTCGTATGAGATTTTCAATACGTAGTTAGTTCAGCGGTTCGCTGGCCACCAGCCACTTTTCTTCAAGCTCATTTTTGCGGGCTTCCTGTTCGCGCAGTTGAGTATTGAGTTCAGCAACCTTTTCGTAATCAGTGGCATGCTCATTCAGCTGGGTATGTAATAGCGATATAGCAGCATCTACTTTGACGAGTTGTCGCTCAACGCGACCCAAGTCTTTTTCCAGTTCGCGTCGCTGTGCGGCACTGAGTGCAGGCTTTAACGATGCGTGATCAGAAGTACTAAATGCG
Organism: Actinomycetes bacterium; assembly: GCA_037131045.1. Classification (GTDB taxonomy): domain Bacteria; phylum Actinomycetota; class Actinomycetes; order S36-B12; family UBA5976; genus UBA5976. The sequence goes on along the minus strand of JBAXRV010000069.1, from coordinate 6,017 downwards.
TCAAACGAACTCGGGTAAGTACCGTTAATCTGCTTGGCTCGCAGCTCCAAGTATTGTTCGATACCGCGCGGCAAATCTGTTACCTTGCCGTCGCCCAAGATCCCCACAAATGTGTCACACGCACGCTCCATGAAGTAGCGATCGTGCGAGACCACAATGAGGGTTCCGCCAAAACTATCGAGCAGGTCTTCAAGTGATGCCAGTGTTTCTACGTCAAAGTCATTTGTGGGTTCATCCAGAATCAATACGTTAGGGCCGCTCATCAGAAGTCGTGTGAGTTGTAAGCGACGACGTTCGCCACCTGACAAATCGCCTACGGGAGTCCAGTGTGATGAGGCAGGGAAGCCGAGGCGTTCAAGAAGCTGTCCCGCGCTTAATGTCTTTCCTTTGCCAATTTCAATATGGGATGCAACGCGTTCTACTGCTTCGACTAGTCGCCATGTGCGGTCCAGTTCATCAAGATGCTGCGACAAGAATGCAATTTTGACGGTTACTCCCGCAGCAAATTTACCTGCAACAGGCTTGAGATCTTGTGTCAAAATTCTCAGCATTGTAGTTTTTCCAGCACCGTTTACGCCGACTACACCGATGCGATCACCCGGACCGATGTTCCAGGTGACATTGCGAAACAGTTCTTTCTCGCCAACACGTACATCAATGTCGTTGAGCTCAAAAACCATCTTGCCCAACCGGGCATTAGCAAACGCAAGCAGTTCCACGTTATTACGTGGCGGCGGTTCGTTCTCAATAAGTTCGTTGGCGGCGTCAATTCGGAATTTTGGTTTCGATGTTCGTGCTGGTGCGCCACGGCGCAACCACGCTAACTCTTTGCGGATCAGCATGTTTCGCTTTTGATCGGCAACTGATGCTTGACGTTGTCGTTCGACCTTGGCCAGAACGAAAGCCGAATACCCGCCTTCGTATTCTTCAACGGCACCGTCTACGACTTCCCACGTGTAGTCACTGACTTCATCAAGGAACCAGCGATCGTGAGTAACGGTGACCAGTGCGAGTGACTTTCGAGACTTCAGGTGTTTTGCTAACCACGCTACGGCTTCAACATCGAGGTGGTTGGTTGGTTCATCGAGTAGGAGAACATCAAGCGGCGACACCAGCAGTTTTGCTAACGCGACTCGTCGCTTCTCGCCCCCGGACAACGGCCCCATAGTGCGTTCCAAGATGTGCTCATCGAAGCCGCCAAATAGTCCGTTCAGCACATCGCGTACTGCGGCGTCAGTTGCCCAGTGATGATCGTCTGCTGTACCCAGAACAATGTCGCGCACAGTTGCATTGGGGTCGTATGAGTCCATTTGGCTCAGACTGCCGACGTTGATGTCGTTCGTGCGCGAAACGCGACCTGAGTTCGGTGTCTCTACGCCGGTAAGGATGCGAATGAGGGAGGATTTACCGCCACCATTGCGTCCCACAACTCCGATGCGGTCGCCTTCACTGAGACCAAGTGAGACGGAATCTAGAACGGGACCTTTGCCGTAATTCAACGTCACATTCTCTGCGTTGATGAGATTACGGCCTGCCACTCGTCTACTCTGCACCATACTTGTGCTGTGCGGAAACTTGCGGTCGCTTTTTTCATGATTTTGGGCTTAATGGCTAATGCGGTACCTGCGTTTGCCGATGATAATCAGGTCACTGTGATGACGCGCAATATCTACTTAGGCGCTGATGTTGGCCCTGCGATGAAGTTGTTACCTAATTTTTCGACGGCTGCTCAGTTCATGTGGGATCAGGTACACAAAACTGACTTTTCGTTGCGTGCTCCCAAGTTAGCTGCAGAAATTGTTGCAGAGCATCCAGATGTCATGGCAATCCAGGAAGCAACTACGTGGGTTTGTACTCCGGGGCCATTCTCAAAAAAGGTTGTCGTTTATGATTTCGTCGAGCAGTTGTTGGAAAACACAAAAGCGTTAGGCGCGGAATATGTGCTGGCATCGCATGATGGGAAAACTGCCTACAACGAAGGTTTTGCAATTGATCCCATTGCGATGGTGACGATGGCTCACGATCCACAAACATTCATGCCGATGTTCGGTAAAAGTGATGTGGCCTGTGGCTTTCGCATCGCGGATGTTTTGCTTGTTAGAGCCGACCACGCTGCCGATGTGTTGGCAGTAGGCACAACGGAGTACACGAAGTCATACACAATCATTCCGACGATCATGACTGTGCATCGTGGCTATAGCTGGGCCGACATATCTATTCATGGGGTACCAACTCGATTTGTGACAACACACCTAGAGTCACTCTTCGACAGCGGCAAAATACCACCGGCCAAAATCCAAACTGATCAACTCATTAAGGATCTTGGCTCAGCCACGATGCCGTTGGTTGTTATGGGGGACTTTAACAGTGACCCACGAGATCCACGACCATCATCAGATCCAAATCTGGGTGCACAACCGGCACAAAGTGACACCTGCAGAGCGCAAGCACCAAATCCGACATCAGCGTCCGCGGATGCAACCTGCAGCCCGTATTGGTCAATGGTGCAAGCCGGTTTCACAGATCTGGGGCCTGATGCTACGCAGTCGGCAAACTATTCGTGGGGCTACACCGCACTGTTGAATGGAACAGACCCGATGCGTCCTGCGGGGTTCACAGATCGCCTCGATTATGTTTTCACTAAAAATGTTGTTGCGGACAATGGCGCACATTTAGTTGGCAATACCTGGCCCAATGGGTACGACATGTGGCAATGCGGTGCTCAAGTATGTGCGCCAACTGATCACGCGGGAGTCGTTGCCACATTGACTTTGCCAGCATCAGCGATTCAAGACTCGGCGCCACCTGCTCACAAGCCGATACCTATTGGTTTTTGGAAGATTATTGGTGCCGCATGCCTGGCGTTTATTATGCGGCGGGTTATTCGCCGTCGAGCAGAACGGTCTAGAGCACCGATAGCGAAGTGATGACGTCGTTTGTCGGGCCAGATTGGTTCAACGTATAAAAGTGCAAGCCCGGTGCGCCAAGAGCGATCACGTCTTCACAAATCTGCACTGCAATGTCAATACCGAGCTTCTTGAGAGATTCTGGGTCATTTTGAAATCGAGCAAACCGCAGACGTGTTGCCTTCGGCATGTAACCGCCGCTGAGTTCTAGCATGCGAACGATTTGGTTGTAATTAGTAACGGGCATGATTCCTGGATAAATTCGAAGTTGTGAACCGTGCGACTCAAGTGCATCACACAATGCTTCATAACGTCCGCTGTCGAAAACAAACTGTGTGATTGCCATGGTTGCGCCGAGTTGTTCTTTACGAAGCAGTGCCTGAATGTCTTGTATGAAATTGCCCTGTGAAGCAGGGTGCACATCAGGGAATGCTGCTACGGCTATCTCCAGGCATGTTGTCGACGAAATCAACTGAACGAGTTGCTCGGCATAGTCAAAGCCACCTGGTGTGGTAACCCAAGGTGCAGTTGGGCCACCGACAGGGTCACCGCGAAGTGCAAGAACCCCAGTAATCCCAATGTCGAGGTACTGAGTAAGCACCGCGCTCAATTCCTCTTGAGTGGAGCCGACGAGTGTCAGATGCCCAATCACTGGACAGTGCAGTTGCTCCATGACTGACGCAGCCACTGTGAGTGTTCGATCACGAGTTGACCCTCCAGCACCGTAGGTGACAGATACAAATGCGGGTGAGTGGTGTGCTAACGATGACAATGTTTCGTTGAGTGATGCTTGACCAGCAGCGTCTTTAGGTGGAAAGAATTCAAACGACACTGTAGGCAACGCGCTATTGTGCGACATGCCCTGCGATGTGTCTGATGTGCCTAGCAAGTAACTCCTCAAAGGAAACTCGATTACCCTGTGGCGTCATTGCCGTGATGACTAATTCTAGTGCGACTCCGTTAGGTAGAGTTCGTGACATGACTACGTACACCATGCCTGCCGAATGGGAACAACACGAGCGAACCTGGATGGCTTGGCCAACTGCTGGTTACATGTCGGGTGATCACATCGCTACCGACAATGGGGGAATGACTGACGCCTACGAAGCATGGTCAAATGTCGCTAACGCCATTGTGGGGTTTGAACCTGTCACGATGGTTGTCGATCCAGGCGATGTTTCGATTGCACGTGAGTGGCTGGACTCACGTGTTGATGTGGTTACTGCCGCATTGGATGATTCCTGGATGCGAGACATGGGACCAACGTTTGTGCGCAACGAGTTGGGTGAACTGTGTGCGGTGGATTGGGTATTTAACGGCTGGGGTGCTCAGCATTGGGCAAAGTGGGATCACGATTCACAGATTGCGCCTTTCATTATTGAACAAGCAGGTGTTCCTTTGGTGGCCTCACCGATTGTGAATGAAGGTGGCGGAATTCATGTGAATGGAAACGGGGTTCTGCTGGTTACTGAAACGGTGCAGCTTGACCCGTTCCGCAATCCTGAAGAGACAAAGAAATCTTTGGAAGCTGAGTTTGCTCGCACACTAGGCGTCTCGCGCGTATTTTGGTTTAAGCGGGGACTGACTCGAGATTACGAAGACTTCGGCACACGTGGCCATGTTGATATTTTGGCCTGCTTTAGTGACGAGAACACAATTTTGTATCACGACCAGCAAAACCCTGCCCACCCAGATTTTGAAGTGTCCAAAGAAATCCGCGAAGTGGTGGAATCCACGGGCTTTCGCGCTATTGCGATTCCGGCTCCCGATGTCATTGAAGATGAGTCAGGATTTGTCGATTACGGATATATAAATCACTACATTTGCAATGGCGCAGTGATTTTGTGCGCCTTTGACGATCCTGCGGATGCGCGTGTAAAGACCATGTTCGAATCTATTTATCCAGAAAGAGAAATTGTGATGGTCGATGCCCGACCAATATTTGCACGCGGTGGCGGCGTGCATTGCATCACGCAGCAGCAGCCAATCGGGTAGCGCGATAGCCAAGAACAATTACCGGAACACACACTAAAGCGCACAGGTACCCGTAGCTCAACGTTGCGATGATGATGCCAGCAAGTGCGCCACCACCAGCTGCGCACAGATTCATGACCAAATCCGTCGCACCTTGTGCGCTAGCACGAATGTCATCGTCAATAGATTCGGTCAGCAGCGTTGAACCAGCAATCAGCGTGCACGACCATCCGACTCCAAGAAGAAAAAGTCCACAACCAAGTCGCACACTGTCGCCTGCGGCTGAGGAGCCTGCGATTACTCCTGATGCCAGCAATATTGCGGCGCCGATCTGAATCACCCGAATCCGACCGAGGCGATCGGACAGTTTCCCGACAATAGGAGATAGGGCATACATACCAGCCACATGCACGCTAATGACTAGTCCGATGATTTTGAGACTGACATCAACATGAGACATGTGCACTGGTGTCATCACCATGATCGACACCATGGCCACATGCCCGATGGCAATGGATGTGAGACCCAAGAGCGTATGTGGTGACGTGCGCATTCGTGCCAGCACGACGCGGGCTGGCAGCCGAGCAGGCGGTGTCACATTGTGGCCGTGAGTATTGATGATGTGAGTCAGGTAAGGGTCGGGCTTGAGTCGAAACCACACGTTAGCTGTTGCGAGCCCAAGCATGACCGCGGCCAAAAGGTAGGGTCCCGTTAAACGTGGAAGCCCAAAATGTGGCGCAATGTTTCCAAACGGTGCCATTAAGTTCGGCCCGAGGACCGCGCCAATTGTGGAAGCCCAAACAACGAATGACAAGTCGCGTGCCCGCGTCGCAGTATCAGACAAGTCGACTGCAGCAAATCGGGATTGATAGTTTGCTGCTGAGGAAGCTCCAATCATGAAGGTTCCCGCCAGCATAAAAAATAAGATCCGATGGGTGCCACCGATAATTGCGCTGATGGCTCCCACTGTGGCGATGACATAACCCGTAGCAAGAGCCAGACGACGACCACCGCGATGAGTCAAGTACGCCAACGGCAAAGCCATAGTTGCCGCACCGAGAACGTTAAAAGTTTGGGCCAATCCGGCAAGAGACTCAGAATGTGAAATTGATGCAACCAGGAGTGAGCCCGCTGCGA
>JBAXRV010000068.1:0-7056 GCA_037131045.1 Actinomycetes bacterium | reverse complement strand
GAGAATGACCACAGCCCCCATCAGAAAACTGACAGGGGCTGTGATATCGAGCCTGGTATTAGATGTCGTAGTACAACTCGAATTCAGCCGGATGCGGACGCAGCCGAACATAATCGACTTCTGCTTCACGCTTGTAGGTGATCCAGGTTTCAATCAGATCTCTGGTGAATACGCCACCTTCAAGAAGATAATCGTGATCAGATTCGAGAGCATCGAGCACAGCAGGAAGGGACGCTGGTACCTGCGGAATGTTCGCTGCTTCCTCAGGCGGCAATTCGTAGAGGTCCTTGTCCACTGGTGCGTGTGGCTCAATTTTGTTTTTGATTCCGTCAAGACCGGCCATCAACATGGCTGCGAATGCCAAGTATGGGTTGCTTGATGGATCTGGACAACGGAACTCGATGCGCTTTGCTTTCGGGTTGTTGCCCGTGATGGGAATACGCAAGCATGCTGAACGATTGCGCTGGCTGTAGACCAAGTTCACAGGCGCTTCGTAGCCTGGAACTAAGCGATGGTAGGAGTTAACTGTTGGGTTTGTGAACGCCAGTAGCGATGGTGCGTGCTTCAAAATGCCACCGATGTACCAGCGTGCAAGGTCAGATAAGCCGCCGTAGCCACGTTCGTCATAAAACAATGGCGAACCATCAGTCCACAAAGATTGGTGCACGTGCATACCCGAACCGTTATCACCGAAAAGCGGCTTAGGCATGAAGGTCGCAGTCTTGCCACCAGCCCACGCGGTGTTCTTGATGACGTACTTGAACAACATCACTTCATCAGCTGCCTTGAGCAAAGTGTTGAAGCGATAGTTAATTTCCATTTGGCCCGCAGTACCGACTTCGTGATGTGATCGCTCAACAAGTAGACCTACTTCGGCTAACTTGATGACCATCTGGTCACGCAGGTCTGCGAGTTGATCGGTTGGAGAAACTGGGAAGTAGCCACCTTTGTAACGAGTCTTGTAGCCGCGGTTATCAGAACCGTCGGCATTGAATTCCGCGCCAGTATTCCAAGCTGCTTCAATCGAATCGACATGGTGGAACGATTCATTCTGCGAGGTTTTGAAACGCACTGAGTCAAAGACGAAGAACTCGGCTTCAGGTGCAAAGAATGCAGTGTCGGCAATTCCTGTTGATTTCAAGTAAGCCTCTGCCTTTGCAGCAACGTTACGTGGGTCGCGGCTGTAAGGCTCATCAGTGAATGGGTCAAGAACCGAGAAGTTCATGACTAATGTCTTTTCAGCTCGAAATGGATCCACATAGGCAGTTGTGACATCCGGAACTAGTTTCATATCTGATTCGTGAATCTGTTGGAAACCGCGGATGGAAGAACCATCAAACATCTGACCTTGGGTAAAGAGATCCATGTCTACTGATTCGACAGGGATATTGAAGTGCTGCATGACACCTGGTAGGTCGCAGAAACGAACATCAACGAATCGGATGTTGTTGTCTTTGATGTACTTGAGTACATCAGCCGGGGTTTTTAGTCCAAGATTGGACATCGTGCCTCCATTGTGAGTAGTCGCCTCTAATAAATCGCGGGGAAGCTAGTGTGCAGTGTGTAGTCAGCGCGAGCGCCAGCCGTTAGCTCGACAGTATGCCCTGCCGATTTCGTGACCGTATCCCGAGTGTTTCAAGTGTGTTACAAGCTGTGCGTGTTTAAGGCGCATGAACCCGAATCCTGGCCACACGTATAGCGCCGGGATAGCCCACCCATCGGTATCGTTCATCGCACATTGGCACTAGCGTCGTAGCCGTGGAACGAAAAGATATATCGTCATGGCTCTCTGGTCCGCGCGCAGCCCTTGCGGAACAAGGGCTGGATTTGGGCTACCCGGGCCAACGCTTAGGTCTACCTGCCCAAGGGCAGGGAAGCGTGGCGTCCATGGGTAGACGAATGGCTGCGCTATTTGTGGATTGGTTTGCCTGCATGGCAATCAGCGCACTGATTAATCCGTCAGTGGCATTTCGAACAAAACCTCTTCTTACCTTGGTGATATTCGTCATCGAGGTAGTGATCTTGTCGACGTTGACGGGCAGTTCGTTTGGGCAACGCATCATGGGTATTGGGCTCATCGGACTTGATGGAAACCGAGTTGGAGTAGGACGCATTGCTGTGCGCACCTGGCTCTTGTCGTGGGTGATTCCCGCAATTGTTTATGACCGAGATGGTCGTGGCTTGCACGACAAGGTAGCGAATTGCGTCGTAGTGAGACTGCGCTAGAGCCCGATTTGGTTTTTGATCGTGTCTAAATAGCCATTGTTATCCAGATAAGGCACAACGACGATAAATAGAGCTCCAAGAATGACAGCCCACTTAATAAGCTTCTTCACAATGAACAGAATCACAAAAACCACACCAATAATCTGTATTGGCGAAATCTGATTGAGTAAATCCTGCATTAGCGGCGTGGAACCTTACGCCCTTGTGGCATTGGTCCCTTAGGAATTGGAAGTGCGGTCTTTGGAAGTGCTTCAAGGCGACGACGCAATTCCGTTACTTCAGCAGGTCGCAACGCTTTAGGAAGTTTCTTAATGTGCTTTTGCAGTTGAGTCAGAGCCAGACCACCTTCACCAACGATCACTTCATGAATCGGCGCACCCTGTACAAAGCGCGCGTGAGCTTTACGTTGCTCCGCTAGCAAGGCACCAGGACGTGAGCCTTCGGCCACCAAAATGATTCCAGGCTTACCAACAATGCGGTGGACTAAGTTCTGATTCTTATCGACTCCCACACCAGGAGCTGCAAACCAGGCGCCACGCATTGCCTGCAGCACGGAAGCAGCTGCGCCGAGCTGACCCTCGATCGAACTATAGGCAGCAGCGCTGGCCCAACGCCCAAAAATATAAGTTGTCACTAAAAATGCTGTGGGAAGTCCAAGAATCAAGAAAATCCATTGGTAGCCAAGCAGTCGACCAACTAATGTCATGACGCCAAGAGTGCCTAGGAAAAGAGCGGAAAGTTTAAGACCCAGAAGCCGAATGTGTTCCTTAGCGAAGGTGTAAGTCTCGCGGACCTGGACGTACCATTTTTGCTTTGCAGGAGCAGATGCGTTGCGTGAAGACATGCTCTTACTTTAGAGGGCAGACTGGCTGCGAGCTGCAATGGCTTGCTGATAAAGCCGTCCAGCTCGGTAAGACGAACGCACAAGTGGACCGCTCATAACCCCGGCAAAGCCAATCTGAGTTGCATAGTCGGCCAATGCGACAAATTCCTCAGGTTTTACCCAGCGTTCGACGGGATGGTGTCGCAGTGATGGACGTAAGTACTGGGTAATGGTAACCAGATCGCAACCTGCATTGTGTAGGTCATGCAATGCCTGTTCCACTTCGGAGATTTCTTCACCCATACCTAAGATGAGGTTGCTCTTGGTCACTAAGCCGTAATCTCTGGCTGCAGTGATGACATCAAGAGAACGCTCGTATCGGAATGCAGGACGAATGCGCTTGAAGATGCGTGGAACGGTCTCAATGTTGTGGGCAAAAACTTCTGGTCGAGAATCAAACACCTCAGCGAGCAGGTGAGGCTCCGCATTGAAATCAGGAGCGAGCATTTCAACCTGACATCCTGGAACAGCCTGATGAATCTGGCGGATTGTTTCTGCGTACAGCCACGAACCGCCATCAGTTAAATCATCACGGGCAACGCCAGTGACCGTTGCGTACTTCAACTGCATTTTTGCAACTGACTCGGCAACACGTCGGGGTTCATCACGGTCCAAAGGCTGCGGTTTGCCCGTATCTATCTGGCAAAAATCACAACGCCGAGTGCACTGATCTCCACCGATGAGGAACGTAGCTTCGCGGTCTTCCCAACATTCAAAAATATTTGGACATCCGGCCTCTTGGCACACAGTGTGCAGACCCTCGCCTTTAACTAAGTTCATGATTTCGGTGTATTGCGGACCAGTGTTCAGACGAGTCTTAATCCACTCGGGTTTGCGTTCAATTGGAGTGAGCGAATTGCGGGCTTCGATACGAAGGAGTTTGCGTCCTTCGGGGGCCGGTGGCTCTGACAGTGTCACGAGTATCAGTCTATGCAGGTGAACTGGCGGGTGATTTCGCCGCGGTGGGTGGGAGCACCAAGGAATCAAAAACGCGGTGCAGATTCGCTGTCACACTTGGAATGATGTCGTGTGGCGAAATGTTTTGGCCGAGTTCTTGTGTCAACGAGGTGACCCCCGCATCGCTGATCCCGCAGGGAATGATGCTGTCAAACCAGGACTGTTCATTGTTGCAGTTGATGGCAAACCCGTGCATCGTGACTCCTTGTGCCACCCGAACGCCGATTGCAGCAATTTTGCGATCTTGAGGATTGCCTTCCACCCAGACACCGCTGCGTCCCTTAATGCGCACAGTGGCTAGGCCAAAATCTGCACATACTCCAATGATGACATCTTCGAGACGACGAACATGTGCCACAACATCCAGCACGCTCGGTAAGTGCAGGATGGGGTAGCCAACTAATTGCCCAGGACCATGCCAGGTAATTTTTCCGCCCCGATCAACATCGATAACTGGTGTGCCATCCAACGGTCTTTCAAAGGGTTCCGTACGACGCCCCGCTGTATAAACGGCAGCGTGCTCCAAGAGCAACACCTGATCTGGCGCAGTGCCAGCGACGACCTGCGAGTGTAATGTGCGTTGCATATCCCACGCATCGTTGTAGTCAATAAATGAATCACCGAGCACATTGACTTGAAAATCCACAATCTCGAGCCTATCTCTCGGTCGCGGCGCAGGGAACTGCGCTTTGACTGACTCCCAGAATGGTTTTAGAGGCCTGCCTCGGGAAGAGGGAATAGTGCGGAAACGGTAGATTAGGTGTGACTTGTTCCTTTAGACGAAATGTGGCTCCCATGTCCTTGAACGACAAAAAACCAGCTTCCGGCCGTAAATTTATCTGGATTGCAATTGCACTGATTATTGGCTGGTTCGGTGTGAGTGGAGCCACGGGTCCACTATTCGGCAAACTATCAAGTGTTCAAGAGAATGACACCACTGGCTTCTTGCCAGGATCGGCTGAATCAACCAAGGCTTACGCAATTTCGAATAAGTTTTCGGCGCAGGACACCACTGTGCTGCCGGCACTTGTACTTTTTACTGGTGACGTGACCCCAGCGAGTATCGCTGCAGTGCAAGATTTTGCCACGCAATTGCCAAACACCGTGGTACCAGAATCGGATAAAAAATTCGGTGAGTACATGGCAAAGGGAGCGCAACTGATTCCGTTCCCATCTCAAGATGGCAAAGCGATTTTGATGTCGGTCTCCTTAGATAACACTGCGATGCAGGCACCGCTGGCTAACAACAAGCCTGCGCTTCCAGAACTAGTGAAAATCATGCGTCTCAAGGCCGCTTCGGTGCCGGGCTTTAGCGAAACCCACGTCACAGGAATCGGCGGTATTTTGGCTGACTTGTTCGACAGTTTCAGCACGATTGATTCAAAATTGCTCCTCATCACTTTTGGGGTCGTTGGAATCATTTTGATTTTCGTTTATCGCTCACCTGTGTTGTGGATCATTCCGCTGTTCTGTGCAGTCACAGCATTGGGAACCGCCGGTGGGTTAGTTTATGTGCTTGCTAAAAACGGTGTTATCGATCTAGACGGACAGTCTCAGGGAATTTTGTCGGTGCTTGTTATTGGAGCCGCAACGGATTATGCCTTGCTACTGATTGCTCGTTATCGAGAAGAGTTACATCACTTCGATAGTCGCGTTGATGCTATGAAGGTTGCTTGGCGCGGTGTTGTTGAGCCAATCGTCGCATCTGGTCTCACAGTGATTGCTGGCCTGCTCGTGTTGTCATTCTCTGACCTGAAGAATGTCAGATCCCTTGGCCCAGTTGCAGGTATCGGTATTTTGGCTGCACAGCTGGTCATGCTGACACTCTTGCCAGCACTCTTGGTTGTGCTTGGTCGTTGGATTTTCTGGCCAAAGCGTCCACACCATGATGACGTTGACGAAAAGCTTTCTGGCATGTGGTCCAAGGTTGCCAACGCAACTGGTCGTCACCCACGTCGCACCTGGATTAGTACAGGAGCATTTTTGTTCATTTGTCTAGGTTTCGCATTCCAGCTCAATACCCAAGGAATTTCGCAGACTGAGTCATTTACTGGTCATCCAGACTCAGTGACTGGACTTGCGAAACTAGCGGAGCATTTCCCAGCAGGTGAAGGTAATCCGACATTAGTCATTGTCGACCAAGCCGACCAGGCAAAGGTCACAGATGCGTTAATGAGTGCTGATGGAGTATCGAGCGTAGTTCCAACGTTGGTAGCTCCAGCTATGCCTGGTGGACCCGTTCCGCCAACGAAAGTTGTTGAGGGCAAGGTTCAACTCGAAGTTACGTTAGACAAGCCAGCTGATTCATTAGCGGCGCAGGCTTACGTTCCGGGAATACGCGACGCAGTTCATACCGCAAGTGCGTCGGCCCTCGTGGGTGGCTCAACGCCTACGCAGTTTGACCTACAAAAAGCTAATCGCAGTGACCGCAACAAGATCATTCCGATCGCTTTAGTTGTCATCGGTTTAATTTTGGCGCTGCTTCTTCGCAGTATTGCTGCTCCGATTTTGCTGGTTCTGACAACCGTGTTGTCATTTGGTGCAACTCTCGGTGTGTGTCACTTGGTCTTCACGCATTTGTTTGGATTCAGCGCTACCGATGGTTCATTCCCGCTGTACGCGTTTGTGTTCCTTGTAGCACTTGGCATTGACTACAACATCTTCCTGATGACACGAGTGCGCGAAGAGGCTAAGAAAATTGGCACTCGTCCTGGCATTATCAAGGGCGTAACCGTAACAGGTGGCGTAATTACTTCGGCAGGTGTTGTGCTTGCCGCAACCTTCGCAGTACTGGGAACCTTGCCGTTAGTGTTCTTGGCTGAGCTTGGCTTTGCGGTCGCATTCGGTGTTCTGCTAGACACCATTGTGGTTCGTTCACTATTAGTGCCTGCCTTGTCGTACGAAATGGGCAAGAAGATTTGGTGGCCAAGCGAACTAAGCAAGTCCGATGTGGCAGAACGTGCCACAAGTGATTCGCTCGCTTAGTCATG
>JBAXRV010000067.1:0-7376 GCA_037131045.1 Actinomycetes bacterium | reverse complement strand
GTGTTGTGCATGCATGGTGCGCAGCAAAGGCAACGCGATTGTGTGGTCTCCACCAATCGTGACGATTCGACCGGCGCGTTCCATCAGATCGCGTGCTCCACGCTCAATGGCGGCCAGCGCTTCACCGATGTTGAACGGGTTCACTGAGATGTCACCGGCATCAACTACTTGCTGCGAAGCAAACGGTGATTTCGAAACGGCAGGGTTGTAAGGACGAAGTAATCGGGAAGAGTCGCGGACATGGCTTGGTCCAAAGCGTGCACCTGGTCGGTAACTCACTCCGGTATCAAATGGAATGCCAACGACAGCTACATCTGCGCGAGTGACTTCGCTTATATGCGGTAGTCGTGCAAAGGTCGCAATGCTGGCGTATCGCGGCACCTGAGTGGCATCGACTTGACCGACAATCGTGCCATCAGTGATTCGGGGTAGTTGCTGGTCCATTATTTTCTCCCACTTATGTCTTTGGTTCACATTAGCGAGTCTTTTCCTCCGTGTCGGTCACAATTCGCCGTACTCAAGGGATTGTCCTGTTGTAGATTGTCGCTCAAGGTTCCCGACACAAAGGAGTGTTCATGGCTGACAAGCAAAAACTCGGCGCCATTGAAAGTCACCACATTGACTATGTTTCAGAGTCAGAACGACATGGAAAGGTCTGGAGACAAGGCCCGTTTTGGTTCCTTGGTAACTTCCAAACTTTCACAGTCGCAATTGGCTTCCTCGGTCCAGTTTTCGGACTGAATTTGGTATGGAGTGTTATTGCTGGCGTATCCGGCATTTTGTTCGGAACGCTTTTCATGGCGGCTCACGCGGCCCAAGGTCCGAAGTTGGGTCTACCTCAAATGATCCAATCTCGTGCCCAGTTTGGTTTCAAGGGCGTATCAGTACCACTTATCGGTACCACGTTTACGTTCGTTGCCTTCCTTGTTGTTGACACAGTGATCATCAAGCTCGGTCTGAATGGCATTTTCGGTTGGAACACTGTGCTTGTTGCCACAGTCATCGCTGTTATGTCCGGTGTGCTGGCCATCTTTGGGCACGATTGGGTACATCGCGTATTCATCGTCTTGTTCTGGATTTCTGTTCCTTGTTGGTTGCTTCTCACTTTTGGAATTGTGAGCGGGAAAATCTCAGGCACACCAATGGACGAAACAACATTGGGTTACAACTTCGCAGGCTTTGCGGCAATGTTCGCTACTGCGGCTTCGTACAACATCACTTATGCGCCTTACGTGTCGGACTACACGCGTTACTTACCTAGCGGCACATCAGCGAGTTCTGTTATCCGTTCCGTCTTTGTAGGAGCTGCTGGTTCACCAATGTGGCTTATCCCAGTCGGTGCATGGCTTGCGATCAAACTCGGCGCCGTCGATGCACTTGTGGGTATCCACGATGCAGGTAACCAGGTTGTATCAGGCCTAGGTACATTGTTGGCCTTGGTTTCCGTTCTTGCACTTGTTGCAACAATGGGAATGGGCGTATACAGCGGCATGTTGTCGGTTGTCACCGCGATGGACTCCGCACGACCTGTTGCATCTGGCGCCAAGGTGCGCGTTTACATCAGCATCCTGTTGACAGTCATTGCTTTGATCTTGGGAATTGCATTGACCAATGCAATTACAGCGCTCTATGGAGCACTAACAATCATGTTGTACTTGCTGTCTCCATGGACCGCAATCAACTTGATTGACTTCTACTATGTGCGACATGGTAAGTACGCAGTGACTGACTTGTTTACACCCAAGGGAATCTATGGTTCATGGGGCCGTCGAGGTCTCATCGCATACTTCATTGGTATCGCAGTTGAAATTCCGTTCTGCTATGTCGTGGGATATTTCGAAAGCCCTGGGGCAAAGGCGCTTAGCGGTGTCGACGTCTCGTGGATTCTTGGATTGGTAGTTTCTGGCGTTGTGTACTTGGTTCTTGCTAAGAACCTTGACCTCGGTAGTGAAGCCAAAGCCATCACAACAAGCGATTCCACCTTACGTAGTACGGGAAGCGCTCGTTGAGCACCCATGACGAAGTACTGAAGGCGGCGGCTGATTTAGTCGCCGCCTTCGGTTCGCATAACACGAATGCCTACTTCGCTGCCTTTGATGAGAATGCAAGTTTTGTGTTTCATAACCTAGATCGTCGTTTGTTAAGTCGTGGCGAGTACGAAGCCGTGTGGGCGGAGTGGGAGCAAGATGGATTTAAAGTTTTGGGCTGCCAATCGTCTGCGCAGCATGTCCAGATAATTTCGGACGATGTTGCAGTTTTCACTCACACTGTGCGAACTCAACTTGCTGATGGTGATGGCAGTATCGAATCTGGCGAACGCGAAACAATTGTGTTTCATCGCGTGAATGATGCGTGGCTTGGCATTCATGAACACCTCAGTGTTGATCCCACATACGCATGACACAACCAGGTCCTATTGAGCGAATAGCTCAGGCAGTAACCTCCGGACACATGAGCGCAACTCAGGTTGTTGAGCATGCTCTCGAGCGCATGTCTGCTCTGAATCCAGAATTGAACCTTCTGGTCGATACGTTTGCCGATGAGGCGTTGCACAATGCGGCAACGCATCCGGCCACGGGATTACTTGCTGGAGTACCTGTGCTGGTCAAAGATCTTGAAGATGTGGCTGGGCACCAGACTCGGCAGGGAAGTGCAGCCATGGCAGGTGTGGCACCTGCAGCTCAGGACTCGATGATTCCTAAACGAGTAAAGCAGCATGGCGCAATTGTGGTCGGTAAGAGTACGTTGCCCGAATTTGCAATTGAAGGCTTTACTGCAAGTGCCGCTCAGGGGATCACCCGTAATCCATGGAATCTTGAGTTGTCTCCCGGCGGTTCAAGCGGTGGATCTGCAGCTGCAGTAGCGGCCGGCATGGTCCCAATCGCCACGGCAACCGATGGCGGCGGTTCTATTCGAGTTCCTGCTGCATTCTGTGGCCTTGTTGGGATTAAGCCAACAAACGGCGTGGTGGGTCGTTGGCCGGCACAATCCTGGATTGATTTATCAACTGAAGGCCCATTTGCTACAACAGTGAATGACTTGAGAATTCTGATGCGCGCCATCTCTGGGCCAACGCACGGTGACCCAGCCGCATTTCCACCACTGGACTTCACACCTGTTGAACTTGCTGAACTCACGATTGTGGCGATGGAGCGAACCAGTGACCTGGGTCCATTGCCGGCCGAAGTGCATACAGTTTTCCATGATGGGGTTGAAGAGCTCGCACAAGTGATCGATGCTCGAATCACATGGCGAGACCCTGGAACACTGTTTACGAGCGGTGATCCTGATTTGGATTGGTTCAATGTGTGTTCAGTTGAACACATCATGCATTTAGGTCGCGCGTGGGTAGTCGAGAACTTTAACGAACTCGATAAATCAACTCAAGAATTCTTTGCTGCTGGTCTTGAAGTGACGGTTGACGAGTACATAGACGCTCGACGCCGACGCTATGAATATGTCTTTGCGATGGATGAGTTGCTTGGAACTAACGCGATTTTGGTAACACCGACTGTTGCTCAAATAGGTTGGCTGGCTGATGGGCGATTAACCGCAGATACCGCGCCTGGTCTACTTCCACCCGAAGTGTATGCAACAGCGATGCAGAATATTGTTGGGCTACCCGCAATGTCGCTTCCATGGCAGCGGTATTCCAACGGACTTCCTGGATCAATTCAAATTACTGGCCCCCGGCTATCCGATTCCATGTTGCTAGATATTGGCCAACGCTGGGAAAGCGTGCATCCGTGGCAACGAGTTGCTCCAGGGTATGAACCTTTTGATTCGTTCCTTGATTAGTGCGTTACGAGCTAAGCGAACTGCATCGCTACTGCGCGAACAGGGGCACCATCAGCGCCGTCGAGCTTGATGGGTAACAAACTGATCAGCGGCTGCGCAAAATCTATCTCGTGAAGATTACATAAGTTCTCACTAATAATTCCGCCAACATCGGCAATGAGGTGATGAACCGGGAAGCCAACACCATCATGAGTGTCGTCAGGGGTTTCATCTAGATTGATCGCATCAATGCCAAAGGTGTGAACACCTTGCGCAATCAATTTGGCACAAGCATCTGCTGTTAGGTAAGGATGATTAAAGTATTCGTCAGTGCCGTAGTACTGCGACCAACCGGTGTGTAGAAGCACGATGTCGCCGCTCACTGCATGTGTGACCTGGGGTGCGATGAGATCCCACGTAATTTCACTTCGTGGTGACAAGTTGCGAACATCGACAATGATTCCTTGGCCCACAAAGTGGTCTAAGGAAACTTCTGTAATTCGTGCAGTATCGGCATCAAAATGAAAAGGCGCATCGACGTGCGTGCCCGACTGAGAACCCATTTCGATATTTAATACATTGAAGCCGTCGTGCTCAATTGTTGTGTAGGGCGTGAATCGAGGCTGCGGATCACCCGGATACACCTGGGTGTCAGAGTTAATCACTCGTGAGAGGTCCACAATTTTGTGCAGTTTCATAGAGTGAGCATAGTTTGATGCGAGTGTTCAAGATGCAGGTACGTGTGCCAAAGGAGACTGTGGGAACCGAAACGCCCTAGAAACGGCTCCCACAGTGGCTTTGTGTGACTACTTACGGCGCGAGATGTTTTCTTCGCGGTAGTAGTTCTTCCAGATCAATCGTTGCAACGGAATTCTCCGAGGTATCGATCGAAGGCCGGGAATGATTGGTGCAAGAGCAAGTGCACCAGTGAGTCCTAAGACAACAAACATGATGTAGGCATCAGCGTTTGCTCCCAGAGGAGCAGACTCTTCATTTGTAAATGGTGAGATCTGGTACCAGAGTGAGTACAGCCATAGCCAAGCTTGTCCGGGGTAGCGACCAGTTTCGTTCATCATGCCCCAGGTATTTCCTTGGAGGTTTGCTGCTGTTGCTGCGTCCTCAAGGTAAGTACCGTCTCCAAAAAACAGAATCTGTTTTGTGTTATCGGTTGAGAAGAAATTTCCACCTGATAGCAACAAGCCATCTAGCGATCCACTCTTTGCGACATCGGTGAGTCCCTGTGCAATTGCTGGAACTGGACCAAAATCACCAGGGCCAGCAGCTGTGTAGTCGCCATCTGCAGCAGCAATGGCGGTGTCATAAGCCGTTGCCCACGCTAGTTGCTGGTCGGTTGATGCCGATTTCCAAGCTGCTAACGCTGTAGCAACCTCAGGCATGAGCACAGTCGAGGACAAAGGATTGATGACCAAGTCATTGGTCGAATCAACTGGATGTGTTACACCAGCCCATTTCTGTAACCAGAATGGACCCATGTTTAAGCCATCACTTGCATGGTTGTAGGGAGGGCCGTAACCAGCACTGCCTGATGTTCCTGCAAGTTCTTGCACGGTTGTGTCATAGAAATTTGTTGGGTTTGTTTGAGCCCAACCCTTAAACGTGAGTTGCTTGTCATCGGGTGACCCAAAGACCAAACTAAATGTGATCACCAAGATCGACACAATCAGGATTGCGATGGCACCTTCTTTGATGATGTCGTAGCTGCGTACGCGTCCGGCCCAAGGAGTTGAGTCGAATGCCTCTTGCTGAGCAGAGCGTTTCATGATTAATTACCACCTTCCGGAGCCGCATCCATTGGAGGCACAACTCCGTTCTTTCGAACGAGTAGGACGTGCCACACAGTGATGACTCCTAGAACCAAGGGCAGGAGTGCAACGTGGATGAGCATGATTTGGCCAATATTTGTGGGAGTGAAGAACGCACCAATACCAACAGCATTGAATCCATCTTTCGCTTCGTAGGCGATCCACTGTGAGTCGAAATTCGTTTGAATCAAGTAGCCAGTGAATGCCGTACCAATAGAAGCCAAGAAGGCAACGATGCCTGTGAGCCAAGTGCGGAATCGACCCCCGCGCCAAGCTGCCATCCAGAACTTTCCCCAAAGATGGACGACCATGAATACGAAGAACAGTTGAACACCCCAGAAGTGAAGGCTATTCACAAAAAGTCCAAGTGATGATGTGTGATACCACGCTGGGCCAGCGAACGAGAGAATCAAACCGGAGACAATGATGTCGCCAAACGCAGCAATAGTGAGTACACCGAAGATATATATCCACGAAGCCACATATGCGGGCTGCGTATCGGGTAGCAGTTTGTCTATTGGGAGATTGCGCTGCCATGAATTTCGTAGTTTTGCGGTCCACATGGTGGATTCTGTTTTTGTATCAAGTTCAGAACTCATTTGTGGTCGCCACTTTTGTGTGAACCTTTTGCATTAGATCCAGGGAAGGGTGTCAGGAGTGCGATTGTGAAAAGCGCAATCATGACGAGAATGACGATGAGATTTGCAACGGATATTTGAAGCCAACTTGTGAAATGAATGTACGTTGCAGGAACATTCATAAATTTGGATAACCAACCAGGCATTTCTTGATTCCTTTCAAGAACCTAGGGCAAAGGAACCCTTCTTGAAGTGTCACAGGCGTTGCGAAAAAGAAGTACAAATCGACGAGTGCTAGCCCTCATAGGAATGTGTCCTTGCAGACACTTTCAAGCACGGTGTACGGCAGCGAACATCATGTTTTTGTAGGAAATTCTTGGTTGAAAGTTGCTCACCGACCCATTACTCATAAGATAGGTGAGCGCTAGAACGCAGACGAGATTGGTGGATTTCAATGCCTAACCCATTTGGTAACTACACAGTTGTAGACCTCACGCTTCCGCTGGGACCCGACACGATTATGTGGCCAGGTGCTCCTGCGCCTGCAGCAGACATTGCCGTCACTGTGAAGCACGATGGTTACTACGCCCGGTTAGTTCATCTTTTTGAGCACAGTGGAACTCATGTGGATGCTCCAAATCACTTCATTGAAGGAAGCAGCGCTGTCACGGACTTACCCCTTCAAACACTGATTAGTCCAGCTGTAGTCATTGATGCCTCTGATGACATTGCTGGTGATGCCGATGCAGTATTGGAATTGTCAACAGTGTTGAAGTGGGAAGAAAAGCACGGCGCAATCCCTGAAGGTTCTGTCGTATTGCTTCGCACAGGTTGGGAAGATTATTACGAAACCGAACCTGAAAAATACGGAGCAGGTGCTGATGGTCTGCACTTCCCAGGATTTGGCGCAGAGGCTGCCACATATTTAGTCGAGACTCGCAAAGTTGTTGGGATTGGTCTTGACACTCTTGGTATTGATCGCGGCGTGGATGCGGATTTCCCAGTGCACTCGCACATCACCTTGCCTCGCAATGTGTGGCACATTGAAAACCTCACCAACCTCAAGAGCCTTCCGGCAACAGGGGCATTGGTATTCATTGGCGTGTTGCCACTCGTTGATGGTTCAGGTAGCCCAGCGCGAATCTTGGCATTAGTACCAGGAAAATAACTCGCGCAACACATATGTGTAAGTAAGTAC
>JBAXRV010000066.1:0-7493 GCA_037131045.1 Actinomycetes bacterium | reverse complement strand
GGCTTAGGGCACGCTAGTCACATGGCAGAACGCATTGCGGTAATCACTGGTGGCTCTCGCGGAATTGGCTTGGCAGCTGCGCACGAATTGGGCCGATTGGGATTTCGCTTGGTTATTGTGGGCCAGCATGGCGATCGAGTTGCCCATGCTGTCGAGCAATTGGCTGCTCATGGCTGTGATGCTGTGCCTGTTGTGGTGGATGTATCCGATGGCGTTGCGGTGCACCGCGAACTTGGCGAACATCCGCTGGCTCAAGGTGCGGAGGTCCTCATCACAAGTGCGGGTGTGATGTCCGAAAAGATGGCAAAGACGTTACGCACCTCGGCAACGGAATGGGATCGCGTGATGGGCGTGAACCTTAACGGAACATTTCATGTGGTCTCCGCCATAGCGCCTGCGATGGCGCAACGTCGACTTGGTCGAATCATCACAGTGTCTGCCTGTCTTGGTCGATTTTCTGGTCCCGGTCTAGCCGGAGGGTTGGCACCGTACCGAATTTCAAAAGCAGGAGTTAATGCGCTAACAAAGAATTTGGCTGCCGAACTTGGAATGGGAACTCGTGGGGTATTAGTGGATGCGATGTGTCCAAATCACACTCGCACTGACATGGGTGGGCCTGATGCACCGCGCAGTCCGCAGGAAGCTGCCGACACAATTGTGTGGCTGGCAACGCGGGAACATAATGCCGACACCGTAACTGGTGTGCTGTGGGAAGATCGTCAGATTGTGCCTTGGTAATTAGTCGCCACGAATGAGGAATTCACTATTTTCTTTGACCTGATGGTGCGCGAAGAATTCGGACTCTCTTTTTTGCCAGCCAATTAATTCGTCACGTACTTGCTCACCGTCTCGAGCGACGACTCGTTCAATAAGTAGTTCAGAACTCGCTTCAACCCACAACGAGATAGTGGCGCGGTCACGAATGTTGGAGTGGCTTGAACCGACTCCTTCCAGAATGAGGAAGTCGGATGCTGGTACGTCATGAGTTTCTGCAAATGTGTTTGTGTACCAGTCAAAACGTGCGTAGCTGCCAGTTTCGCCACTTGCGATTGGCGTGAGTATTTCACGAATTATTCGGTGTGTAAGTTCATGCTCAAGGTCTTGCGCCCAACCTGAATACAGATCATCCATATGAATGACCTGACAGTTATTCAAAGCAGTGCTCAACGCCGACGCAAGCGTAGTTTTTCCGGAACCAGCTGGCCCATCAATTGTGATAACACGCACATAACCATTTCGCGCAGGCCTTGAGACGATACTCGAAACCAGCGAATCAATGATGTTCTCGTGCATTAAACCGATTGCTTCCAGTGGATCCAACCGCGAACGGCAATTGCGGTGAACACTCCATAGAGCAAGGCCGTGATGTACAAACCAACCCAAACGTATTCAATGGTGTACACCGCATCCACGACAAACCACACAATCCAATTTTCCCGGTATTCGCGAACCATGATGACTTGAGCGACCACACTAAAAATCAAGCCAAACGAATCGGGCCACATCGCTGCCGCACCGATTGAGGCAAGCCACGGTGCTAAGACGGCGGTGCATACCAGTCCCAAGATTGCGACGATGATTCGGTTTCGATTACTCGCAACTCGTGGCTGCGCACCTTGTGGCCCCCAGCCAAACCAGCCCCACACAGCGGCAGCGATGAAAACAAGTTGTAGGGCAGCACTGGCGTAGAGCTCGTAATCCCAAAAGAGCCAGCCATACAGCGCGCTACTCAGAGCCCACCACGGCCAGGTGATCTTCTTGCCTGTTGTGCCAAGCCACACACCAATTGCAGAAGTAATCACTGCGACAAGTTCCAAATAGGTCATTTCGTAACCCCACACCGTAAATGGAGACGCTAAAACATTCATTAATTTCCCTTCGCATGTCGGCATTACCCGACTCGTGTGACGGTCGGCGACCCGTTGTCGCCCTCTCAGCCCACTTGTGGTGAGCTCCCGTGTAGTAATTAAGTGTATTGCGCTGCTGGTAAAGTCACCTAAGTCCACCGCCCACGTAGCTCAGTGGATAGAGCGTCTGCCTCCGGAGCAGAAGGCCGTAGGTTCGATTCCTATCGTGGGCACCGATATATTAAGTAAGTGTCCACTGTCGCCAAGCCTGTCAAACTCGGGAACACCCGTGTCACAGGTAAAGAACAGTTTTATACACCTCCCGATACCGCCGCCTGGGTTGTTGACCGAGTACTTGCAACCATTCCCAATACCCGCAAAAAAACCTGGTTAGAACCAAGTGCTGGCACTGGTGCCTTCATCGATGCACTTGCGGCATGCAAGATTACCGATGTGATCGGCATAGATATTGAGCCACATCATCGCAGCGTTGTGACTGGTGATTTCCTATCGTGGACGACGCAAGCACATGGAATGGTTGCCGTTGGGAATCCTCCATTTGGACGTAACAATGCGTTGTCGATTCCATTCTTTAACCATGCCGCCACAATGTGCGACGTCATTGCGTTTATTGTTCCCAGGTCATGGCGCAAATGGAGTGTGACCAATCGGTTGGATCGTTCGTTTCAACTTATTGTGGACGAAGATCTCTCGATTAACTATGTCAATGTTGCAGGTGTAGATGTGTATGGAAAAAATAATTTACAAACGTGTTTGCAAATTTGGAAAAAGTCAACGGTGCTACGTGATTTGGTGAAGGTCCCAGATTCGGTTTATGTCAGTAAGAGCACCCCGCAAAACGCCGACATTGCAATGCGAGTTTTTGGATATGGTTGTGGAACGGTTCTCACTGAATTTCCGCGAGTTCCTAATACGACCATGATGTATCTCGAGTTGATTGACCCGCGAGCCCTTGATGCATTGCGCGAAATTGATTTTGCCCCGTATTACACGAACGTTGCCTACACGCCAGCGCTAGCCTTTTCAGAAATTAGGTTTGCACTCGACAAGTACTTTGCTACTTGCTAGTTGGCCAGGTTTTCGGTTTAGGACATTTTGTCCCAGGAGTTGTTAGCGGCTCAAAGTGCCACCATTCATTCTTGTAAGCACGGCACAAGCCGTACTTGTATCCATTCGTTTCCAACCACTTCGCGCCTGGTCGACCGCCACTTCGGTAATTCACATCAATAGCGACGCCCCAAGGATGGTGTGACAACTTAGGTGGCAAAACCCATTTGCTTGCTGCTTTTACTGAGCCATTTTTCTTCACGGCGCGCTTAAATAAATATTCTTGAGTTGCCAAACTGCGCCAACCACTGGTGATAGCTAAGGGATAACCAGCTTTGGCTGCCGCCTTCTTGGCAACTTTCCAGCGATTATTCATTTGAGGCAACAGAGCGGTTGGTCTTTTTGCTCCATGGCGCACTTCTCCGGGACCTAGTGACAGTGTTCCGGTTGGGCATATTCCGCTTGTAATTGAACTGACAACAGCGGTTTGTGGATCACCGCAATAATCAACGGCGGATTGGGCATGTGCCGGCCCAGCAAGTATGCAACACGCAGAGACACTGATTGCTGCAACGACTGCTTTATACGTCAAGGATTCTCCTCATTAGAACTTTAAGTCTAAGTTCTTCGCGCTCATTATGGGCACTCGGTATGGGCGCTGGGCTAGAGTCGATTTTGTGATTAGCGGAAATCGTCTCATCGAATTCATCGTGGCAAGTGTGGCCATTATTTTGGTTCCAGGTCCCAGTGTGATGTTCGTTGTGGCGCGAGCTGTGGCATGGGGACGTGTGACTGCCATGCTCACTGTCCTTGGTAATTCCTTGGGGATGTCTACGCTGTCTACTTTTATTGCGTTGGGTCTGGGGCCGCTTCTCCAGCATTCGCACACCTTATTGCTAGCTGTACAAACAGCCGGTGGGTTGTATCTGATTTATTTGGGGTATGACGCGCTGAAACATCGGCAGGAACATGCTGATGACATGGTCAAACTCGAAGAGAGCAAACCTTCGAGTTTTCGAATCATTCAGCAGGGCTTTATGGTCGGGGTGCTTAATCCCAAAGCTTTAGTTTTCTTCTCGGCGATTTTCCCGCAGTTCGTCGATGCCCACGTTGGTTCAGTGACCTTTCAGCTCTTGATGTTTGGATTCTTATTCTCTGGACTGTCCGTGCTTCTTGACGGAACGTGGGGAGTTGTTGTGGGAACGAGCCGCGATTGGTTTGCGACCTCACGAAATCGACTTGTTAGATTGCGCACCATTGGTGGCATCGTAATGGTCATTCTCGGTATCGCGGTACTCGTTCCCGTGATCAACTCAGTCGTTTGACGAATCAGTCACTTCACCAGCACGCACTTGACCCGCAAACGCATAGCCAAGAATTCCAATCACGATAACTACGCCCAACGTGCCAAGCGTGAAGATCTCAAAGCCGATTTGAGTGACACCCCAAATATCTTCAAAGGAGTATTCGATGCCGAAGTATCCTTCTAGCACTCCTGGAAAGAGCGAAGCAACACTGCCAATTACAATGTATGCAGTGACAAGAAGTCCAAGGAGGTGGAAACCCACACTTCCGCCAGGAACGGTGTAACTGCGTGGGACATCTTGGTAGATGCGCTTCAGTTTCATTAACGCTGGAACGATAACGATGTATGACACGAGCAACGTAGTAATTGCGCAAGTCAACACAACACCGAATACGGCTGCTGCATCTCCATTAACCAAAGTCATTGTCGCCGCAATAAAGACTGTGGACATGACTCCGGACAAAATATTGACTCGAAGTGGAGTGCCTAACTTTTCATTGAATTCTCCGAAGTATCCGGAGAAGAATGTGCCATCGGCTGCCGCCATCGCTTGGATTCGGTCTGTGGCAATCATCCACGAACTACCTTGGTTAACAAGGGCGTAAACCAGCAGGACAGCAGTGACCTTGAGCAATGTTGCCCCTGCAGTGCCGTAGATAGAAAAGACAGTGGCAACAGCTCCCATAAAACTGTCAACGCCGCTGACTTGATCAGCCGGGATGACCAGAAGAATTGCTAGAACGGGTAGTAGATAGGCAACCATTGAAATTAAACTGCCGCGGCGAATTGATGGGGCTGTATCTCCTGCTGGGTCCATCATTTCTTCTGACGCAGCATTGGGGGCTTCAAAGCCGACGAAGGCAAAAAGCAAGATTGGAGCCACTGCAAGGAACCCTTGCACCGAAGGAGCTAATTCGCCTACGGACAATGGCTGGAAACCGTTCTTAATTCCGTATGCAACAGTTGTTAGCACTAAGAGTGCCAGCACAATAAGTTTGGCCCACGCGCCAATGTTGACGAAAATTTTGCCAGTCTTCAAACTCACAACAGCAAGCAAGATAGCGACCCAAACAAAAATAATTTTGAATGCCCAGTCACCGATAGATCCCTGTGGAATCTCAAAGACGTATGTGCTAAATGCTTCAAATGCGATGAACGCAAGTGACCCACCAAGCCAAATGGGATTCGTAATCCAATACAGCACGCTCACGATTCCAGCGGCAAGCCGACCATAGGCGAACTTTACCCACTGGTAAGGACCACCTTCCTGAGGAAATGCACCGCCGGTCTCGGCGAAAATCATTGCAAACGGAATCATGAAGGTTGCCACTAAAACGATGCCCCAGAACAATGCTTCAAGACCACCCGATGCAATCGTTCCAATTGTGTCCAGCGCAATCACGGCAGCAACGATGAAGAGCACGACGTCACTTCTGCGCAGTGACTTAATGAACTTCTTTTCTTGAGCCAGTGCTAATTTTGTTGCTTGCACATTTTCGGTAACTGTGTGCGCCATTGATTCAAGTGACATATGTGAAACTCCTTTTAATGTATTACGCCGTCAGGTGTCGTACGAGTTAAGACTGAGCGCAGTGCTTCGACACAACGATCTGCTTCTTCTTCGGTCATGATCAGAGGTGGTGATAACACTAAATTATGGCCACAATCGCGCACGATGACACCCGTTTCGCGACGAATAACATCGGGAAGCATGGGCTGGAGCATAGGAAGCGGCTCACGACTTTCTTTATCCGCCACTAATTCCACGGCGTGCATCATGCCAACAAAGCGCACTTCGCCCACAATTGGCAGCTCCAGCAAAGTACGAAGCCCGTTATGCAGGTACTCACCAATCTTTTTTGCCCGGTCAAGTAGGCCTTCTTCTTCAATGATCTGAATATTGGCCAGCGCAACTGCTGCAGCCGTCGGGTGTCCGTTGTAGGTGTAACCCATCGGGAAGCCGAAGTCTTTGCCCAGCTCAGTAGCTACTTGCGTTGACACAAGCACTGCGCCCAGTGGAATGTAGCCAGACGTAATTCCTTTGGCAGTGATAATGATGTCAGGCTGGACTCCGAAGTATTGTGCGGCAAACCATTCGCCCACTCGGCCATACGCAGTGACGACTTCATCAAAAACGAGCAAGATGCCATTCTTTTTCAGCAATGCAGCAACGCGTGGCCAGTAATCATCTGGTGGCACGAGCATTCCACCGACGCCCATAATTGGTTCGCCAACCATCGCTGCAATATTTTGGGCACCGATCCGTTCGATTGTTTCTTGGAGTTCGGCAATCAGAAAATCAGTTGGGTCCTGGCCGTTATACAACTCATGTCGATATGGCCATGGGGGAGTCACATGCTCAACGTGAGGCATCATCGGTCCAAAACCTTCGTGGTACACCGAGAAGCCCGAGAGGGATCCGCCGCCATAGGCGATGCCGTGGTAAGAGTTTCGTCGAGAGATTATCCAGTTGCGATCAGACTGTCCGCGACGGTGGTGGAAGTAGCGTGCCATCTTGATCGCGGCTTCGTTTCCTTCTGAGCCGCCGCTTGTGAAGTACACATGTGTGATATTTTCGGGGGAAATTTCGACAAGTTTTGCCGCTAGTGCAATGGCTTTGTCGTTACTGAACTCCCAAAAACTTGTGAAGTATTCCAAGGTCGAAATCTGTTCGGCTGCGACGGCGCCAATGGCTTCACGACCGTGACCAATTTGGGCCAGCCAGAGACCCCCAGTGGCGTCTAAGTATTCTTTGCCATCTGCGTCCCAGAGTTGGCAATCTTTACCTGACGTCATAATGACGCGTTCGGACACTGAATCGGGCAAGTACGGATGAATAATGTGGGCGCGATCAATCTCGGCTAGTCGTTCCTGCTGTGTTGTCATGGCGAACTCCTCTTACTCGTAACGAATCCAGGTTGTTTTCAACCCAGTAAATTTCTCTAAGGCATGCAGCGAAAGATCGCGACCAAAACCTGACTGTTTAAAGCCACCGAATGGGATGTTCATGCCAAGCGCATCGACTGTATTCACAGAGATTGTGCCGGCATGCAGAGCGTCCGAGACCCGGTGTGCTCGCTTGAGATTACTTGTCCACACTGAGGCGGCCAGCCCGTAATCAGTGCTGTTGGCCAAGGCGATTGCTTCTTCTTCGGTATCAAAGGCCATGATCGAGAGCACCGGTCCGAATATTTCTTCGCAAGCAATGGCGCTGTCGATTGGAACGTCGGCGAAAATTGTGGGTTCGATGTAACAGTCGGAACCTTCTATGG
>JBAXRV010000065.1:0-7882 GCA_037131045.1 Actinomycetes bacterium | reverse complement strand
CCCATCACGAGCAGCTTGTGCCCCAGAGTTGTAAGAAGAACTCGCATCCAACCGCACATCAAATGGCACATTCGACACGTTGCTAAATAAAGCATTCAACAATGCGGAATAGTTTGCAGTAGAAAAGGCTGCGGCACCGGACAACATGAAGCCCATGGTGGTCACCTTCGACGTGTCCCAGCTACTTATGTTCTGATTGAAGGATGTGGCGTTGTAGAACATGACCGACATATTGGTGACCTTCGATGTGTCCCACGCACAGATGTTCTGATTAAAGGATGTGGCGTTGTGGAACATGTAGGACATGTCGGTGACCTTCGACGTGTCCCACGAACCGATGTTCTGATTAAAAGCTGTAGCCCCGGCAAACATGTAGGACATGTTGGTGACCTTCGACGTGTCCCACGAACCGATGTTCTGATTAAAGACTGGGGCATTTTGGAACATGGCGGACATGTTGGTGACATTAGCCGTATTCCACGAACCGATGTTCTGATTAAAGGCCGTGGCGTTGTAGAACATGCCACCTATGTTGGTGACATTAGCCGTATTCCACGCACCGATGTTCTGGTTAAAGACCGAGGCATAGGCGAACATGTTGTTCATGTTGGTGACACTAGAGGTGTCCCACGCACCGATGTCCTGGTTAAAGACTGAGGCGCCGGCGAACATGGAGGTCATGTAGGTGACCTTAGAAATATCCCACGAACTTATGTTCTGATTAAAGACTGAGGCGGCGCAGAACATGCAGTTCATGTTGTAGACATGAGCCGTGTCCCACGCACCGATGTTCTGATTAAAGACCGAGGCACTTTGGAACATGGCGGACATGTTGGTGACATTAGCCGTATTCCACGAACCGATGTTCTGATTAAAGACTGAGGCACCGTAGAACATGGCGGACATATCGGTGACATTAGCCGTATTCCACGAACCGATGTTCTGGTTAAAGACTGAGGCATTTTGGAACATGGAGTCCATGTCGGTGACCTTCGACGTGTCCCACGAACCGATGTTCTGATTAAAGGCTACGGCGTCAGCGAACATGTAGTACATGTCGGTGACCTTCGAGGTGTTCCACAAACTGATATTCCGATTAAAAGCTGAGGCGCTGCTGAACATTTGGGCCATGGTGGTGACGTTAGATGTGTCCCACGAACCGATGTCCTGATTAAAGACTGAGGCATTTTGGAACATGGCGGACATGTCGGTGACCGAATTTGGAACTGTTGTCGGCACACTTGTTAACGCTGTGGCGCCAAGAAATGCACTCGAGAAGTTTGTCCAGTTTCCGGACCAGCTCGAAACGGATGTCAGCTGTGACACTCCCTGCCAGGCTCCTCTCTGTCCAAAACTAAGACTGTCCCCCGTTAAATCAGAAAAGATCACCGTCATGGGTACTGGTGATGATCCAGAGTTTGTAAAATCACACGTCAGCACATTGGGGCATTTTGCGAGATCGTTGTTCCACAAGACACTCGGCGTACCAGTCACACCAGAAATGGGCAAAGTCACGGTAGTCGTCGCCGATGCTGGAAGAGAAAAATTGAGCGTCATAGAGGTAACAAGGTAAGGAGCCGCTCCAGCCACATACTTCACCTTTGCGCTAGCCGGACCAAATCCTTTTTTGTTTTTCGATTTGGCAGACACGTAAACAGTTTTGCCAACTTTAATTGCCTTGAGCGTGCACGACGTATTAAGTTTCTTCATCGTGCACGACTTACCACCAGCACTTACCTTGCTGCCAGTAATCGGTGAGCCACCATTATTCGAAGGCAACACGACAGTCACTGTGAGGTTGACTTTTCCCTTTGTAGGAGAAGAAGAAACAATCGACACCACGGTTGGCGCCGACGGCTTTGTAATCTTTACTTTCGCAGGAAGACCACTTACTGAAAGAGCCCTGGAGGGAGAAGCTGCAACACAAGAAACAAGCAACAACGTGGTCACAAGAATTAGAAGTTTACGCACCGTCGGGACTCCTCAAAAAAATCACTTTGTCAAAGATTACAGAGAATACGCCGAAAATATGGTTCGTTTCGTGATTTACCGTTGCCTACGAGGGCAAAGTAGACGAGTCGGTCTGTAAGCCGGACTTGATTCTCAATCAGCAAGTTGTTTATGTGACCTATGAACCGGATTTTTCCTTCTTGACTCCGTGGGCCCAGAAAGCCCAAGTAATGATTGCGGCCGGAATCACGTTCCAACGCTCATTTGAACTTCTGGATGAGGCGTTAAGCAAAATTCCAATAATTCCAACAATGATGAAGAACCTAGGTAGCCATTTCAATCTAATTGGTTCTGTATGGAAAATTAGTTTGAAGATCCAAGCTTGATAAACGACCAGTGCCAACTGCAGGGTATAAACGACTCTTATTGATGTAGGAAATTCTGTGAATTGCCCACCAGCAGCTCGGCTGTGAACAAATTCAATATTTAAGATGACTCCAACAAGAAGGAAGATGTTCCAGGCGAATGATAGAAGCACTGCGCTGAAAACCAAGCGGTTCCTACCAAGGTTGTGCCTCATACTTAAATGTATCTGCAAAAGAATTAGGGTAACGAATTTTTGCCCACAAAACTGCCCATAAATCATGACTAACTGCGACAAGTTTTTACAACACTTAGTTGATGGAAATGCCTTACTTGCAGGCCTGCAAAGGTGCTTTGAAGAATAAAAGTAGACGAGTCGGTCTGTAAGCCGGATTCTGTACTGCTTGCGCAGCGATGATCATCCATCTGCGATTGCTGTCACCAGCAACCTGTTGCAACCTACCCGCAGGCTGATAGCGGGCCGCTACCTGCGTCAGACCCGAAGGTCCTCTTGGTCTTGCTCCGAGTGGGGTTTACCTAGCCGCTCATGTCACCATGTGCGCTGGTGGTCTCTTACACCACCGTTTCACCCTGACCTTGATTCACTTTCGCGAACCGAGGCGGTCTACTTTCTGTTGCACTTTCCCGTGGGTCACCCCAGGTGGACGTTATCCACCACTCTTGCCCTATGGAGTCCGGACTTTCCTCGAACATTGCTGCCCGCGATCATCCGACCGACTCGTCTGGTTCAAGGATAAGGGAGTTTCGTTAGTGTGGAAATGTGATTGATGTATTGCTTCGCGGCGGCTTGGTTCACTTAAGTGACTCGCCTATTCCCATGGCCTTGTCTGTTGGAATTACTGGGAACCGCATCAGCTATATAGGACCTCCTCACGATGAACCTTCCGCACGAAAAGTCATTCAACTTGATGGTCAGCTGATCACTCCAGGAATTATCGACAGCCACAATCACCTCCTGTTGGGATTCGATAGCGATGCCGTGAATCTGCAAGATCTTCATACTGTGGAGCACGTGCGCGACCGCCTATCCACTTTTGCTCAAAGTCGGTCGGACCTCACGTGGGTGTGCGGCGAAAATGCAAACTACACAGTGGTTGAAGGTCGTCGACCGAGTGCGCAAGACCTAACGGGAGTCACAGACCGGCCAGTTTTTATTACAACCTACGACCAGCATTCCGTGTGGCTCAACGATATTGCGATTCAGGTATTGGGCATTACTAAGACCAGCGATTTTGCTTGGGGTAAACCGGAACTCGACGACCGCACTGGTGAGCCAACTGGATGGATTACAGACTTCTACACAAGCGCCATGACAAGTCGCGGCATCGAAGCGTTGCGTCGCGACATTCCGATGTATTCACCGGATCGTCGCTATCGCAAACTAATGTCGAGTTTGAGCATGGCCACCAAGTTTGGAATCACGACTGCAGTTGAACCGCAAGTTCCCCTCGCGGAACTTGATCTGCTTGAGCGTGCTCGCGATGAAGGCAAACTGTCCTCACGAGTCATTGCAGCACTGTTCCACCCTGTTAATGAGGGTCGCGAGTTTCGAGCGACTCTTCGCAGCACCGTTGATAACTTCGCCGCTCACGACAGACTCGAGCTCGGGCCAATCAAGCTTTATGCAGATGATGTCATCGAGCCTCACACCGCGTGGATGCTCGATGATTATGCGAATCGTCCTGGGCTTCGAGGACATCCAAGTACAGATGTTGAAGATTTCTTCGCCTTATTCAATGACCTCGACAAACTTGGTTTTCAAACTCACACGCACGCAACCGGTGATGCGGGAGTGCGCCTGATACTCGATGCAATTGAACATGCGGCTCACACGAATTCCACGAAAGATCGGCGCCATGGAATTGTGCACGTGGAATGCATTCACTCAGACGACTTACCTCGACTAAATCAACTCGGTGTCACTGCAGCAATGCAACCTCGACATTGTTCACCTGACCTCATCGACGGAACCTGGATGGACAATGTTGGTCAAGAACGTTGGGATCGTGCATGGCGAATTCAATCGCTCATGAAGAGTGGCGCCAATGTTGCGTTCTCAAGCGACTGGCAAGTCGGCGAAATGGACCCGCTAGTGGGAATGTATTCAGCGATGACTCGAGCCTCACTCGACGGAACCCGTTCGTGGACACCGAATGAACGCACGTCTTGTCATCAAGCAATCAATGCGTACACAATCAACGGCGCCCATGCATGGCATCACGAATCCGACCGAGGCGAACTTCGAGTTGGCGCGTTGGCGGACGTAGTCGTGTGGTCGACAAACTTATATGAGCTCACACCTGATGAATTGCTTGACCAGAAAGCGCTCACCACCATCGTTGACGGTGTTATCGAACACGACGCTCGCTAGTTAAAGCACCTGAGAATGTCAACTAAAATAGTTGAAGCCCTTGTAAGAAGTATGAGTTCCTGCAAGGGCTTCTTTGCGCCGGAGCGGCTGGGTTTGCGCCCTGCGGTGACACTGTCGTATGTATGTGCGATGCACTCCACACGATGATCGAACCGGGACATCCCAGTCATCTCTGACTACTTTCATTTCTACGCCGACTCAATCAATCGCACAAGCACTTTTACCAATTTCTTGCCATAACGATGCAATCTACGCTGCACATCACATTAGAAGGCCGCAACAACCACATTAAGCACACTTCGTCCTTTTGTGTGTTGCACTTCTACGTCAGCTCCCAGGGCAGAAACTACCTCTGCAAGCGACTCAACATCCTCAATGCTCTTGGTCTGCTGAACTATCGCCCGCACAATGCGCCCTTTGGTGGCTTTGTTGTGGTGGGTTATTACCTTTGGTGGTCCCGACGGCATCTTTTGGAGAATTCGCGGAGTCACGCTGTTAGCGGCTAACGGTATCTGGCCAAGTGAGACGTACGTTCCCGACCTTAAGTCGATGATGAACTTGTCTGTATTCCCAAAAACCGAACTCACAACCGGTGACCACAGTTTCGTCAGAGTTCCGACTTTTGGCAATGTGCAATCCCCCGATAACCGGTACGCAGGAATTTTGTCACCAATACTGATCAGACCAAAGAGCGCCGACATCACGTAAGTCGAGTCACACAGTTTCGACATCACGCGAGCCGACAAACCGCCTATCCCGATTGCCTCATAGAGCACCCCGGTATATACCTGCCACGCAGGTGCCGCGGGTGCGTTCAGTAATTCCTGGTTTCGACTGATTTCGAAATCTTGATTCTTGGTCAGGCCAAGTGCAGCACGAGCTCGTGCCAACGATCCGTTTGATAGTGTGCTCAGCCCGGCGAGGGCTTGCTCACGTTGCGGTGTGAGTTCAGGGAAAGAAAGTGTTTTGAGTTTCAAAGTATTTCGCGATGACGCGGTTGCTTTCCCTTCCGACGGCGGAAGCACAATCATCGTCATTACGGACGCTCAATAATTCCTGATCCACCAGACAAGTGACTGTCGAGCGCTTCATTAGCCAGAGCATCAGCATGCTTGTTATCTTCACGAGGAATCCAGGTATAGGTAACATTCCCAAACGGCAGAATTTGTCGCGCTTCCATCGCTAGAACTCGCATGTCGGGACTCTTAATTTTCCATCGACCGCTCATCTGTTCTACAACGAGCTTGCTATCCATTCGTACTTCAACAATCGCATCGCGATCAAGTTGCTCTACTGTTCGTAATCCAGCGATTAATCCGTTGTACTCGGCGAAATTATTTGTCGCGTGCCCCAGCACAGCAGCGCGCTCAGCAACGACTTCGCGAGTTTCACCGTGAAGTACAACTGCTCCATACGATGCGTGTCCCGGATTTCCACGCGAAGCACCATCGGCTTCGATAATGAAACGGGTCACAGACCCGACTCCGAAGTTCGGACCAAGATGCGACGACATTCTTCACAGCGCACGACTACCTCAGGTGCAATACCTCGAATACGTTGCAGCTCTGTGGCATCAACAGCAATGTGACACCCCTGGCATGACGCGCGATGCAACATTGATGCACCTACCCCGCCCAAATCGGCGCGAATTTTGTCATAGAACGCCAGTAAGTCAGAGGGCACATCATTGGCAATTCCCGCACGGTCGTGTTCCATCGACGCCTTCGCCGCATCCAGATCAGCCATAATCTCGGTCAATTCAGCGCGCTTCGTCTCGAGCTGCTGTTCGGTATCAGCGCGTTCATGCACCAGGCGGTCCAGAATCTGTTGCGATTCTTCAACCTGCTGCATGATTTCAAGTTCGACTTCTTCGAGCTCAGCTTGCCGACGCGACAGTGAAACAATCTCGTGTTGCAAACTTTCAAGTTCTTTAACCGCATTGACTGCGCCAGAATCAAGGCGCTCTTGATCGCGTGCGGCGCGACTACGTACTTGCTCAACGTCTGATTCGGCCTTGGCTTGGCCGAGTGACAAATCCGACAGATGGGTTTTCGCAGCAACGATTTGCATGTCTAAGGAGCCCAAAGCAACTTCAAGATCTTGAGTTTCTTTGACTTGTGGCACTCCGGCACGCTTGTGAGCTAGCTGGAGCAACTTCGTATCCAGCGCCTGCACATCGAGAAGTAAACGTTGCTGCTCCGAACTAGCGGTGACTGCCACGATGAACTCCTCAAAGGTTGTGGTTACACCTTACCTTTGCCGCGCAGACAGTCCTTTATGCAACCTGAATCGAAGTCTTGGCCAAGCCCATCCAGTAACCGTCAATGACGACATCTGCCGGAGTATTAGCATCGCTCGATGCCCCCAGTGTCACAAAAAGTGGCGACAGGTGTTCAACGGTTGGATGCGCATAGGGCATACCAGGTGCACGTTCGCGGTAGTTCATTAACGTATCCAGGTCAGCACGTGCCATGGCTTCCTGCGCCCATAGGTTGAAGTCAACGCTCCACCCAGGGGCAGCTGCCTCGATGCGAAAATCACGTAAGTAAGGAAGACCATGAGTCAAAAAACCACTGCCGACAATTAAGACGCCCTCGTCGCGAAGCGGTGACAGTCGTTGTCCGAGTTCAAAAAGTTTCATGGGGTCGTGCGTGGGAATCGACATTTGAAGCACTGGAATATCGGCATCGGGATACATGATGGTCAGCGGCACATACGCACCATGATCTAGTCCTCGGCGCTTGTTGTCGGCAACCGACTGGTTGTCGGCCATCAGTGCGTGCACCTGGTGAGCTAACGCGGACGAGTCAGGCGTCGAGTAGGTCACGTTGTAATACTTAGGATCAAATCCGCCAAAGTCATAGATCAGCGGAGTTCCTGCATCGGTGGCCCCCAGCATTAATGGTGCTGCTTCCCAGTGCGCCGACACAATCAAAATCGCCTTGGGTTTTGTGATCGTCGAGGCCAACTGTGCTAGCTGACCGCACCAGATTGGGTCATCAACTAATAGTGGAGCCCCATGCCCGATGTAGAGCGCTGGCATCTTCTCGCCGGTTTCCAGACTCATCGCAGCCGCCTAAGTAATTGAACGTTCAACTAAATCTATAGCAGTAATGCGCTCTCGTCAAGAATCCTGGGGCTCCGACAGCACACAAGAAAGGGCCCCCATCTCTGAGG
>JBAXRV010000064.1:0-8017 GCA_037131045.1 Actinomycetes bacterium | reverse complement strand
TGAGTGAAGTTCATACCGTAGATTCCAGCGATCATGGTTGGCACGGCAGCAATTGCGACCCACGCCGAGATTTTGCGCATGTCTTCATTTTGACGCAACGATTGTCGCGACATCGAGGCAGTAAGAACTGATGACAGCAGACTGTCTTGGTTATCAACTTGCTCAACAACGCGCAAAATGTGTTCTCCGAGGTCTTGGAAATCACCTAAGAGGGCCTGGGGAATAGCAGGACTCGACTTAGATACGAAAACTTCCGCAGCAGCTGTCAGCGGAGCAACAGCGCGCCGGATCTCGAGATTTTCTCGTTTTAGGCGGTAGATGGTTTCGGCATCATCAGTGCGAGACGGTGCGAACACTGCTTCTTCAACTTCCGAAATATCTTGCGCAACCCCGTTGGCTACGCTGACATAGCCATCGACGATTTGATCCAGAATCGCATGAATTACGGCCAATGGCCCAAGTTTGGTTCGAACGGGCGAATGATCAATTGTGCTGCGAATTGAATCTAACGAGCCCAGGCCACCATGTCGCACTGTAACAACATGCGAGTGATCAAAGAAGATTGCTAGCTGACCAGTGAAAACGTCGCTGGTTTCGTCGACGTACTGCAGGATTTTGATGACGATGAAGCCGCTTGTTTCGCCATGCCAGTCAACACTTGGACGTTGACTTGGATTCATTGCATCGTCGATGAGCAGGTCTGGCAGGCTTAATGCCGATTGCACTACAGCAAGTTCGTCTGGTTGCGGATCAGAAAAGCCGATCCACAAGAATGTGTCATCTCCTGGTTGGGCCGCTTGCCCCCAGTCTTGATTAAGGCGTTGTGCGATGGTGACCTGATCAACGGATTCACCTTTCACCAGAACGCCGTCGCGGTACAAACCGTAGCCCATCAACATACTGACTACCTTGCCACGCATTACGCTAGAAGTGTGGGAGTGCTGCTATTAATTCGTCATGGACGTACGGCCGCAAATGTCGACGGGATTTTGGCTGGCCGGCTTCCTGGCGTCACTCTCGATGAGGTAGGTAGGGAAACCGCATCCTGCCTTCGGGAGCGACTTGGCGGCATCACGATTGCACAAGTCGTCACTAGTCCATTGGAGCGCACTCGGGAAACTACCCAACTGATTTTTGACTCCGCGATTCCAGTTGCCGTTGAAGATCGGATTGTGGAATGTGATTACGGAGACTGGTCAGGTCGTGCACTCAAAGAATTGGTGCTCGAGGACTTGTGGTCAGTGGTTCAAAAGCAGCCCGACGAGATGATTTTTCCTGGCGGCGAAGCAATGTTAGACATGTCCATTCGTGCTGCGGCTGCGGTACGCGAATGGGATGAAAAACTTTCGGCTGAATTTGGCAAGAATGTTGTGTGGGCTGCGGTCAGTCATGGAGATGTCATTAAGGCAATCTGTGCGGATGCTCTTGGTCTGCCCTTAGCGAAATTTCAAAAGATTCTCATTGATCCTGCATCAGTTAGTGTCATTCACTACGGGGAAAACGGTTCGTCAGTTGCAAAACTCAACGACACAGGCGAAGGTTGGATTGCGGCGCTCAACAAAGCGATCGACGAACCAACTCTTGGTGGACAAAGCGGGAAGGGGCAAAAATAATGGCACGTTTTGTTCACCTGTTTGATAACCCAGCACGCTTTGTTTCCGGAACAGTTGGTGTTCCAGGGGAGCGCACATTTTTCCTGCAAGCCCGCGACAAGGGTCGACTCATCAGCGTTGCACTTGAAAAGGAACAAGTCAGGTTGCTCGCTGATCGACTCAATGACTTACTCGATCAAGTCTCTTCTGCAGAGGGTCTGGATTCGTTGTATTCGGGACCGGCAGATCTTGAACCGTTAGATAGTCCGATTGAAGAAGAGTTCCGCGTCGGCGCTTTGGCGCTGGGATGGAACGGGCTCAGTCGCCAAGTCATTATTGAGGCGCATGCTCAAACCGAATCGCTCATGGATGTTCCAGATTTAGAAGAAGACTCTGATGACGGTCCCGATTTATTACGAGTACGAGTAACTGCGCCGATTGCGCGAGCCTTTGCCCAACGAGCACTGTCCGTAGTCTCAGCAGGTCGCCCTCCATGTCCGTTGTGTGACCAACCCCTTGATCAGCGCGGGCACATCTGTCCACGGGCAAATGGGTATCGCAGACGCGGTTAGAACACCGGCCATGGAATCGCAGGCCATTGTGGACTCGGCGCTGGGAACACGCGGTTACTAATGAGCTCGTGACCACGATTGATCAGTTCTTCAATTTCTTCTTCATCGAGTAGTTGTGCCAATTCACTTGTCGGTGCAATAGCAATAAATTCTGCGAGGTCAGTGAGTAAAGAGTCTGCGATGGTGTTGTCGATAAAACCCCAAAGAACAGTTCGTAACTTGGGATCCACATTGAAAGACACACCATTATCGATTCCGTAATGGTGTCCGTCAGCAGTTGTAAGAATGTGTCCCGCTTTGCGGTCTCCATTGTTGATGAGAGCATCAAAGAGGGCAAGCCGGCGAAGACCATCATCGTCTGCGTGTGCGAGTGCAACCTCGTTGCGATTTTCGTCCAGTCCGCTGATGACTTTTAGCCACGTTGGGGGTACTTCAGCTGGAGGGACAACATCGACAGCAAGAATCTCGCCATCAATCCAGCGTTGCATGCTGCCTAGACCAAGCGGTCCATCGATGAGTTCCGTTTCGGGGACGACGTCCCATCCGAGTAAGGAGCTTGCCACATACGCAGCTCGTTCTCGATTGGCTAATGTGCCGACAGGGAAGTCCCATAGTGGACGTTCACCTGAAACCGGCTTGTAAATGAATTGGTCTTCACCGCGCTTAAGCAACAACGTTTCGTTGGAGGCATTAACCATGCGACCAACTAGCGTTAATTCGTCGGTCACACAATCCCTAAAAGTGAATCAACAGTGCGCGCCATAAGTTTCGAGGTGACATCCTCAGGAGTGCGCTGCTCCAATGTTGCGCTAACCCACTCATCAACAAGACGTAGTGCCTTCGGGGTATTGAGATCATCCGTCAAGGCACGAGCAATGTCAGCACTTACATCGGGAACCTCACTGGCACGACTAAAGGCCAGGCGCCAATTAGCAAGGCGAATCTGAGCCTTGGCGAGATTGTCGGAGAACCATTCCCAGTCGCTGCGATAGTGATTACTCAGGATCGTGAGACGAATAGCCATTGGGTCGATACCTTCGGCACGAAGTTTGGATACAAAAACTAAATTACCCAATGACTTACTCATCTTTTTGCCATTAAGCCCAACCATGCCAGTGTGCATAAAAGTTCGGGCAAACGGTGAAGTCTTAGTTGCAGATTGAGCGTGCGCAGTGCTCATTTCGTGGTGCGGGAACTTCAGGTCACTCCCGCCGCCCTGAACGTCGATTGTGGTACCCAAGTACTCCAACGCAATTGCAGCGCATTCAATGTGCCATCCTGGACGACCTGGTCCCAAGTCTGAAGGCCATGACGGATCATGCGGACGTTTATGACGCCACAACAAAGCGTCAAGTGGGTCCCGCTTACCTTCGCGATCTGGATCTCCACCACGTTCCCGGAAGATTGCAATCATTTCTTCGCGAGACAAGTGAGCCACACTGCCTAGGGCATCTGTGGTTGTCATGTCGTAATACAAATCACCATCAACGTTGTAAACACAGCCGTACTCCATGAGGTCCTTAACGCGTTCCACAACAAGTGGAATTGATTCAACAGCACCAATGAAAGAAGCCGGAGGAATCACACGTAGCGCAGCCATGTCTTGACGAAATAAGTCGGTTTGCTCGAGGGCAATGTCTTCCCATTTACGCTTAGTCGCATTTGCGCGTTCAATGAGCGGGTCATCGATGTCTGTGACATTTTGGGTGTAGCGAACTGTTGCACCACTGGCCGACCAAATTCGAAACAGAGTGTCAAACGCTACGTATGTTGCGGCGTGACCCATGTGGGTTGCATCGTATGGAGTGATTCCACAGACATAGAGATTAACTGCCGTGTGTGATGGTAAAACCACAAAATCTTGAGATGCCGAGTCATACACTCGCGGGGCGTCAACTGGTGCATTGAGCGAGGAGATCGGCACAGGTGCCCATGAATGCACAGCTAGCCCTTCTTCTCGTGGTGACCGCCGAATTGCTTACGCATTGCCGACAATATTCTATTGGCAAAGTCGGCGCGGTTACGCGACTCAAATCGAGAGAAGACTGCCGCTGACAACACGGGCGCCGGTACGCCTTCTTCAACGGCTGCAATAACGGTCCATCGACCTTCTCCAGAATCAGAGACCTTGCCACTAAATTCGTCGAGTTCGGGTGACTCATTCAAGGCAATCGCAGTGAGGTCTAGCAACCATGAGGAGACGACACTGCCGCGGCGCCATAACTCTGTAATTGCAGCAATGTCAAAGTCATATTGGTAAAACTCAGGATGGGGCATAGGTGTGGTTTCGGCGTCTGCGACTCTCGATTGGTTGCCTTCGTCAGCCTTCTTAAGAATATTGAGTCCTTCGGCGTAGGCCGCCATCAAACCGTATTCGATTCCGTTGTGAATCATTTTGACAAAATGACCAGCTCCCGAAGGGCCACAATGCAACCATCCGCGCTCTTGCGTTGTAATGTCACCAGTGCGCCCAGGTGTTCGAGGCGCCGTTTCAAATCCTGGAGCAACTGCATCCCACACATCGGTCAAACTTGTAACAGCAGAATGTGAACCACCAATCATCAGGCAGTAGCCGCGCTCGCGTCCCCACACTCCGCCTGATGTACCGACATCGACAAAGTTCACTGAGCGTTCTTCAGCTTGGGCAGAGTGACGCAAGTCGTCACGATAATAAGAATTACCGCCATCGATGATGATGTCACCGGGTTCTAGCTTGCTCATTAACTGCGTGACGATAGATCCAGTGATGTCGCCTGCGGGCACCATGACCCAGATTGCTCGAGGTGTGGGAAGTGAGGCGATGAGTTGGTCTATTGAATCGACTGCAGTGATGAGGGCCGAATTTTCATTGGCCAGTGCACTACTCACAGATGAGTCAACATCGTAGGCAACACATTTCAAGCCTGAATCGCTGATTCGACGCACTAAGTTGGCACCCATTCGTCCGAGGCCGACCATGCCAATGGTCGAAATCTTGTGTGCCACGTGGGTGCTCCTTCGCCTTACGTATATCCTTAGCGTAACGGTTGCCCAACAGATGGTCGACATCATAAAGAAGGGGCAAACACATGGCACAGAGCTTCGCTGGAGCAGCGTGGAGCGCTCTGACATCTGTTGCACCGCAATGGCGTAACCGCCATATTCGCGACTTGTTTGACCAGGAGCCGCAGCGTTCAAGCCAACTCACTATGAGCGGTGCTGGAGTGACTGTTGACTTGAGCCGGCAACGTATTGACTCGTCAGTGATGACCATGCTGCATGCTGTTGCGCAGGAGGTTGACATTGAAGAGGCTCGAAACGCCATGTTTCGAGGCGAGCGAATAAACACCACTGAAGACCGCGCCGTCCTTCATACAGCACTTCGTATGCCCCGTGACAGCCAGTTGATTGTTGACGGCCGCGACGTCATAGCTGATGTGCATGAGGTTCTGGATCGCATGGCGACTTGCTCCGAGAGTATTCGCAATGGTTCGTGGCTTGGGTTTACCGGTCATCGCATTGAACATGTAGTGAACATCGGAATCGGGGGATCTGATTTAGGACCCGTAATGGCCTACGAAACTCTGCGGCCATTTTCCCAGCGCGATATCACATTTGATTTTGTGAGCAACGTCGATGGCACAGATTTAGCAGAAGTGTTAAAACGTATCGATCCGCTAAAGACTGTGTTCATCATTG
Organism: Actinomycetes bacterium; assembly: GCA_037131045.1. Taxonomy (GTDB): domain Bacteria; phylum Actinomycetota; class Actinomycetes; order S36-B12; family UBA5976; genus UBA5976. The sequence goes on along the minus strand of JBAXRV010000064.1, from coordinate 2,175 downwards.
CTAGTAAAACTTTCAGCACACACGAAACCATGCTCAATGCACATAGTGCCCGTACTGCGCTACTCGCCGTAGTCCCTGGGAACGATGTGGCTGCTGTCTCACGTCATTTTGTTGCAGTCTCGACTAACGAAGAGCGGGTACGCGAATTCGGGATCGATCCAGCGAACATGTTTGGATTTTGGGATTGGGTTGGCGGACGTTATTCCATGGATTCCAGTATCGGATTGTCGACCATGATTGCAATTGGTCATGAACATTTTGCAGCCATGTTGAATGGCTTCCACGCTATGGATGAGCATTTCCGTACTTCACCGATTGAGTCGAACCTGCCGGTTGCCATGGCATTAGTGGGAATGTGGAATCGTTCGTTCTTAGGAATTAGCTCTACTGCGGTGCTCCCGTATGACCAGTATCTGCATCGACTTCCTGCGTACTTGCAACAACTCATTATGGAAAGCAACGGCAAGTCTGTGACGTTGACAGGCGCAAGCGTTCCCGTTGAAACAAGCGCTGTCTACTGGGGTGAGCCTGGTACAAACGGACAACATTCTTTCTACCAATTGCTTCACCAAGGCACATCACCAATTGCTTGCGACGTATTGATTCCTGCTAAGAGTCACAACCCGCTTCCGCATCATCATGATGTGCTTGTGAGTAATGCGCTTGCTCAAGCCCGCGTGCTTGCTTTCGGAAGATCAGCAGACGAAGTGCAAGCTGCTGGAACACCCGATGATTTGATTGCGCATAGGGTCATGCCAGGTAATCGTCCTACGACGCTGATCACGGTTGACCAAATAGATCCATTTACGCTTGGAGCCATCGTGGCCATGTATGAGCACATGGTTTTTGTACAAGGCGTGTTGTGGGGAATCAATTCATTCGATCAATGGGGCGTTGAACTTGGAAAAGAATTGGCAACATCTATATTGCCGTTTCTTACTAATTCCGATTCACTTGACAGTTTTGACTCCGCGACAGCTCAGGCAATCACGTGGTATCGGAAACGCCGCTAGCTCTCGCGTCGACGTAAGTAGCGCTCAAACTCGCGAGCGATAGCCTCACCAGTAGCTTCGGGTAAGTCTGCTGTGTCTTGACTCTCTTCGAGGTTACGAACGTACTCAGCAATTTCATCATCGTCGCTGGCCAATTCCTCAACACCGAGTTGCCACGCACGGGCGTCTTCTACAACATCATCAACTGGGATATTGGTATCGAGTAAGTCTTCAATGCCACGTAGAAGTGAGAGTGTGGCTTTCGGGCATGGCGGCGAGGCAACATAGTGCGGCACCATGACCCAGAGTGACACTCCACGTGCAGCACGTTGCTCAGCCTGAGATTGCAAAATACCTAGGATTCCTGTTGGACCTTCGTATCGACTTGGCTCGTATCCGGTGAGCTCGCGCAATCGAGGATCAACCGTTGTCCCATTGACGGGTATCGGGCGCGTGTGTGGCACATCGGCCAGCATCGATCCAAGCGTGACGAGTACAAGGTCGTCAGTCTGCGGGACACAGTTAAGAATCTGTTCGCAAAACGACTTCCATCGCAGACTGGGTTCAACGCCGAGCACAAGATAAATAGCCGTGTCGGGTAACGCTGGCACTTTCGCTACAAAAACCGTGGTGCCTGGCCATTCGATCTCACGCTGTCCTTCAAGTGTGAAAGAAACCTCGGGTCGGTTAAAGGTGTAGTCGTAGAATTCATCGCTGTTGAGATCGAGCACTTCCTGTGCGTCCCACGTTTCAATGAGGTGCTCTAAAGCATCAGTTGCAGACTGCGCTGCATCGTTCCAACCACCAAATGCCGCTATGACAATAGTTGATCCGTGCGGAAAGGACTTGCTCAACAGTTCCCCTTGATTGTGCGTTCCCTGAGTTTAGCAACGCCGTGGGTTCAATTAGCCATAAGAACCTGCGAGAATAGGCGTCTAACGCACAAGCGACGGAGATTTCATGACAAGGCGCACGACAGGCAGGTTTGAGGCGGGCGACCGAGTTCAACTGACTGATGTCAAGAGTCGTAAGCACACCATTCTTTTAGAACCGGGCAAGATGTTTTTCACGAATCACGGAAGCATTGCTCACGATGAGATCATAGGCGCCTACGAGGCTTCAACCGTGACCTCAACGGGCAACATGGTCTATTTGGCCTTGCGCCCATTATTGACTGACTTTG
>JBAXRV010000063.1:0-8214 GCA_037131045.1 Actinomycetes bacterium | reverse complement strand
CCAATGCCTACGATCGCCATAACATGCCCGGCTATTCGACAGTGACGCTCTTGGCTAGATTGCGTGGTTGATCCACGTCGTAGCCCTTCACGGTTGCCATCTCACAGGCGAAGATTTGAAGTGGGACCACAGCAACAAGTGGCTGCAGCAGATCTGGACATTTCGGAAGTCGAATGATGTGAGTCGCAAATTCATTGATGCTCATGTCATCTTCTTCGGCTAACACAATTGTTTTCGCTCCACGTGCCCGAACTTCTTGAATGTTGGAAACAATCTTGTCGTGCAGCTCATCGCTCTGTGGTGGTACAACGATGAAAACCGGTAGACCTTCTTCTAACAACGCGATTGGCCCGTGCTTGAGTTCTCCCGCAGCGAACCCTTCCGCATGCATGTATGCGAGTTCTTTTAATTTCAACGCGCCCTCAAGTGCAACAGGGAAACCAACACCGCGACCAATAAATAAAATTGAAGGCGCGTGCGCAAGTTCAATAGCGAGTTCCCGAATCGCTTCGCTGGTGTCGAGAACTAAATCCACCTTTGCCGACATTCGACCCAGTTCTAATGCAATCTCACTACTAGATTCGCCATAACCGGTACCGCGCACTTGTGCCAAATACATTGCGAACAAATAACACGCAACAATCTGAGTGAGAAAGGCCTTAGTTGAAGCAACAGCAATTTCTGGGCCAGCATGCGTATAAATCACCGCATCACTTTCCCGCGGAATAGTGGAACCGTTTGTGTTGCAGATTGCTAAAACTTTTGATCCTTGTTCCCGGGCATAACGCATCGCCATCAAAGTGTCCATCGTCTCGCCAGATTGCGAAATGGAAATCACTAAGGTGTTCTTGTTCAAAATCGGATCGCGATATCGAAATTCGGATGCCAGTTCAACTTCGCAGGCAACGCGGGTCCAATGCTCAATGGCATATTTCGCAATCATTCCAGCGTGATACGCCGTGCCACATGCAGTGATGATGATTTTGTCAATGGCCTTCAGCTCGTCATGCGACAAATTAATGCCTTCAAGTGACACTTTGCCCGTTGCATCAATGCGTCCGAGCAAAGTGTCGGCGATGGCTTTTGGCTGTTCAGCAATTTCCTTAAGCATGAAAAGGTCGTAGCCACCTTTTTCAGCCGCAGCTGAATCCCAGGTAACTTCATATTCGTTCACAGCAACGCTTTGGCCATGGAAATCAGTGACCGTAATTGAATCTGGCGTGATTTCAACAACTTGATCTTGTCCGAGTTCAATTGCATTACGCGTAAAAGCAATGAAAGCCGACACATCAGAGGCTAAGAAATTTTCGCCAACTCCGCGCCCCACAACTAATGGTGAATTTCGGCGTGCTGCCACAACAACATCCGGAGTCTGGGAGTGCACGACAACAAGCGTGAAGGCACCAGTTAACCGCTGGCAGACCGCACGAAGCCCATCGGCAAGCGAGTTGGACTCCTTCATCTGCGAGGCCAGTAAATGGGCCACGATTTCAGTGTCAGTTTCGCTGCGCAGCTTTACTCCGCGGTCGATGAGCTCGTCGCGCAATACTGCGAAGTTTTCGATAATTCCGTTATGAATGACCGCAATCGTGCCATCTTCACTGACATGAGGATGAGCATTCACGTCATTGGGAGCACCGTGCGTTGCCCAGCGGGTGTGACCAATTCCAGTGTGCGATGCAGGCAGTGGATCACTAGCGAGCTCAGTTTCCAGATTGACCAGCTTGCCAGCTTTTTTGCGGGTGTGGATTCCTGAGTCAGCAACAACCGCTACTCCGGCCGAGTCATAACCGCGATACTCCAAGCGACGAAGCCCAGCGATAACAACATCAAGGGCCTGCTGCGGACCGACATAACCAACGATTCCGCACATAACAGTAAGTCTAGAGGGCGCAGGCTCGAGCGACGACGTCTACGAGACGTTGTGCCACGTCCTGGGCCTGCTTCTCGGTAGCTGCTTCCACCATCACTCGAATGACAGGCTCAGTTCCACTGGGACGTAATAAAACTCTGCCGGTCTGGCCTAGTTCGGCTTCCAGAATTGCTACTTGGGCCAGGACATCGGTGTGATCGAGTGCAGATTTATCGACATTGGGCACATTGATGAGCACCTGAGGTAGCTTCTCAACACACGCAGCCAGTTGCGTCAATGACTGACCTGACTTCTTTACTAGTGCGCATAACTGCAAACCGGTAAGAACTCCATCGCCTGTCGTTGCATGTTCCAACATCAATACATGGCCACTTTGTTCACCGCCCAATGTAAACCCGTGTGCCCGCATTTCTTCCAGCACATAGCGATCGCCTACAGCAGTAGTAGACACATCGATACCAGCCGCACGCATCGCAATAGTGAACCCTAAGTTAGCCATCACAGTTGTGACAACCGTATTGCCCACTAACGTGCCATCGTTACGGCGACCAATAGCCAGCATTGCCAAAATCTGATCACCGTCAACGATGTTTCCTGACGCATCGACCGCAAGGCATCGATCAGCATCGCCATCATGTGCAATACCTAAGTCGGCCTTATATTCTTTAACCGCTGCAACTAAGTTTCCTAGGTGCGTTGAACCACAATTGTCATTGATGTTGAGCCCGTCGGGTTCACAGTGAATTGAAATCACATCGGCACCAGCGCGACGCAATACTTCTGGCGCGACCAGGGCTGCAGAGCCATTTGCGCCATCGACAACAACAGTGAGCCCACTCAGGCTGACATCAATTGTGCTCGTCAAGTGATGTAGGTACTTCTCAACTAATGAATCATCGCTACGGATTCGTCCGACACCTGCTCCGGTCGGTAGCGTGCTCACAATAGAAAGGTGCGACTCAATCTCGTCTTCAATAACGTCATCCAATTTCACGCCGCCACGAGCAAAAAACTTAATACCGTTGTCAGGCATTGGATTATGGCTAGCCGACAGCATGCAGCCCAAGTCAGCGCCAGTCACATCAGTGAGATACGCCACCGCTGGTGTTGGCAAAACGCCCACATCAATAACGTCAACGCCAGCTGATGCTAGACCAGCCGACACTGCAGCTTGGAGGAATTCACCGCTGGCACGTGTATCACGCCCAACAATGGCAAACGGTCGGTCACTTGATCCCCGTGCGAGTTGGCCACGTTCAATAAGAACTTGAGCAGCAGCCACGCCAAGAGAAGTCGCCAAATTTGCGGTCAGTAGTCCGTTTGCTAAACCGCGAACCCCATCGGTGCCAAAAAGGCGATCCGACATTGTGGATTAACGCTTTGAGTATTGAGGCGCCTTGCGAGCCTTCTTCAGACCGTACTTCTTACGTTCCTTGACGCGAGCGTCACGGGTAAGGAAGCCAGCCTTCTTGAGGTCGCCACGGTTGCCTTCAAGATCAATGTCATTCAAGCAACGTGCAATGCCAAGACGCAATGCGCCTGCTTGGCCTGAGATGCCACCACCAGTGATACGTGCAACAACATCGTAAGCACCGTCGTAGTTAAGGGTCTTAAATGGTTCGTTAACTGCTTGCTGATGAACCTTGTTAGGGAAGTAATCCTCAAGTGTGCGACCGTTGATGATCCAACGACCGGTACCTGGAGTAACACGCACCCGTGCAATTGCTTCCTTGCGGCGACCAGTTGCAAGAGCCTTCTTATCGGCTGGTGCTTTACGTGGTTCGCGCGCAGCAGGTGCAACGCTCTCGGTTGTGTATTCGGTTAATTCTTCTTCTGTGTCATCTGCAACTAAGTCGATGTCGTTAACGTCAGTCATGTGTCCAGGAGTCCTTTTATCAGTTCTTATCCGCGGCGCTTACTGAGCGACCTGGGTAATTTCGAATGGCTGTGGGTTCTGTGCACCGTGTGGGTGTGAATTACCCGCGTACACCTTGAGCTTGGTGATCTGAGCGTTGCTCAGCTTGTTGTGAGGAAGCATCCCCTTGACGGCCTTTTCAATTGCACGACGAGGATTCGTTGCAAGCAACTCGGTGTAAGACGTGGCACGAAGACCGCCTGGGAAACCCGAGTGACGGTAATCCATTTTGCTGTCTTTCTTATTGCCGCTCAGTGCAACCTTCTCAGCGTTGATGACGACAACGAAGTCACCTGTGTCAACGTGAGGAGCGAAGATGGCCTTGTGCTTACCGCGCAGCAGAACAGCAACTTGTGATGCAAGACGTCCTAGAACAACGTCAGTTGCATCAATAACATGCCATTCGCGAGTTACGTCGCTTGGCTTCGGGGTGTACGTGCGCACGGTCCAGCCTTCTTAGTAAGTGGTTCGAGGTATTGACCCTAGGGCCTGGAAAATTCCCTATTTCTAGGGACTTACCGAACTAACAGATTACCCGTAAGTCCGTAGTGCGGTCAAAATAAGGTCGGCCAGTGAGCCTGGTTCGCAGCCACGAGAAAATCGAGGCAAAAAAACCCTTATTTGAATGGGTTTATTCGAAAAGCGTCCAATGCTCAACATGAGGCGGGTTGGCAAAGAATGGACCAATCACACCGCGCCACTGGGCAAAAAGCTGCGATTCTCGGAATCCTTGCATGTGATCTTCAATCGTGTCCCACCCAATTGCCAACATAAACGTACTTGCCCGTTCAATTCCCCGATGTACATGCATGACCTGGAAGCCATGTGCCTGCGAAACAATTCCGCGGGCAGTTTCCAGAGCCACCTCAAATTCAGATTCCCGACCTGGGGTGACATCGATAAATGCGGTTTCCATAATCATTGTGCGTTGAACCTGCTTTTTCATTGAAGTAACAGCAATACTCTACATATGACTCGCCCAGACTTAAGTACATGGCTCAATCCTGAATATAACCACTGGTCCTATCTGCATGTGCGCGAACTTTTGCCCACCGGAGAAGTAAAACCCAGTGCAACACCGCGCGCACTGGGCACGCATCTTGATGAGGCCATCGGGAACATCACGTTTAATTCCAATACTGGTGAACGCGTTGTTGCAGATTTCTTGCACACATCACGCACAGATTCACTTACTGTGATAAAAGGTGACGACGTTGTCTTTGAATGGCGAACTCCTGATTTTGCCCAAGATGACATCCACTTAATTTTTAGTGTCACAAAATCAGTGACATCGCTACTTGTTGGTTCATTAGTCAAACAAGGACTCATCGACGTTGATGCACCGACAACTCGCTACGTGCCCGACGTTGCGAACAGCGCCTTTGGTGATACGACCGTTCGCAACTTATTAGACATGGCTGCATCATTTCGATTTGTTGAAGATTACACACCCGGTGAAGATGTCCGAGACTATCGATACTCAGTCGGTTGGTATCCCGCACCATGGGATGCGCCGCGCTTACACGAATTCATCGCGACTCGAGTTAAGGAAGGTGAGCACGGACATCACTTCCGATACTTATCCCCTTCTACTGACTTGTTGGGCTGGGTCTGTGAAGCAACAAGTGGCATGCGTTATCACGAAGCGTTATCGCAATTTGTTTGGCAACCCATGGGAGCCCAATACGCAGCAAACATGACTCTAGATCGAGATGGATCTCCACGAGCTGCTGGTGGACTGAGCACTGCACCGCGCGACATGGCTCGTCTGGGAATGTTGGTACGAGACGGTGGCATGGAAGCAATTGATGCTGGATTCATGTCAGACATTTATGAAAATGGCAGCCACGAACAATGGGCACTCGGTGACTTTGCTGAAGTTTTTGAAAACGGAATTTACCGATCCTGCTTCTACAAGCCTGGCGTCGACCGTGATGTTGTGATGGGCATTGGTATCTATGGCCAGATGCTCTACATCGATCGACCTCGCGGCATTGTGATTGCCAAGCAATCGTCGTGGGCAACACCGGATGAAGGTGTCGATCATGATGATGCTTATCTCATGTGTCAAACAATTGCGCGGTCACTCGGTTAACCAGACTGGTTACCGAGCAGCGCGAACGACATCCCAGATTGGTTCATCAGATTCAGTGACGGTGGCGTCGCTTCCAAATATCAAAAATCGATCAAATGACTTTGCAAACCAGCGATCATGCGTCACTGCCAGTACAGTTCCCTCGAATGCATTCAGCGCGGTTTCAAGAGCCTCAGCTGATTCCAAATCTAAGTTGTCAGTGGGCTCATCGAGCAACAACAATGTGGCACCCGATAGCTCGAGCATCAGAATTTGAAAACGTGCTTGTTGCCCACCTGAAAGCGACTCAAACTTTTGCTCACTGGCATGCGCTAAGCCATAGCGGTCAAGTGCTCGCGCGGCTTGCTCGCGCTGCATACCGTCACGATGTTCATCACCACGGTGCAAAATGTCGAGCAAGGTTCGACCCAGAAGTTCAGGATGGTGATGCGTCTGCGCAAACCAGCCAGGGCGAATTCGGGCACCTAACTTGGCCAGCCCCGAGTGCTTCACGGGAGCAATTGTGATTTCACTGACTGGCAAGTGCTCGACTTCAGGATCAGAACCACCTGCAGCAAGCAGTCGTAAGAAGTGACTCTTACCTGACCCATTTGCGCCAAGTACTCCGATGCGCTCGCCAAACCAAATCTCGGAATTAAATGGTGCGACTAATCCTGTGAGCTCTAAGCCGTCACATACAACGGCGCGCTTACCTGTGCGTCCACCCTTCAGACGCATCGTGACATTTTGTTCAATCGGAATTGCTTGCGGTGGACCGGCTTCTTCAAACATTCGTAACCGAGTGCGTGCGGCTTGCAGTCGCGACGCTAAACCGTCATTGAACTTTGCTTTTACCGCATACATCTGAACTAGGTCTTTAATTTTTTGATGCTCTTCATCCCATCGACGGCGAAGTTCCTCGAGGCGCGAGAATCGTTCCTTGCGTGCCTCTCCGTATGATGCGAAGCCGCCACCATGAATCCACACGGAGTTGCCGGCAACACCAAGTTCAACTGTGATGATGGTTTTCGCACTTTGGCTTAGCAATTCTCGATCATGACTCACAAAGAGCACAGTCTTCTTAGTCTCATTGAGTTGCTGCTCAAGCCAACGCTTGCCTGGGACATCCAGATAGTTATCTGGCTCATCCAGCAAGAGCACTTCATCTGAGCCACGGAGTAATGCCTCCAAAACCAGTCGCTTTTGTTCGCCACCTGACAACGTTGACGCTGCCCGGTGTTGGGCGCGCTCGAAGGGCAACTGCAAGGAAGCCATAGTGCAGACGTCCCATAACACTTCGAGCTCGTAACCGCCGACATCAGACCAATCTGAAATAGCTTGGGCATACGCCATCTGATTAGGTTCGCTGTCGTCATGCATCATTGCAGCTTCACTGGCATCTATTCGCGCCGCCACTTGTGCGATAGCGGGAGGTGCAACGGTCAAGAGCAAATCGCGTACTGTGCCATCGGTCATGTGCCCGATGAACTGTCGCATAACACCCATACCGCCAGTGCGCACAATCGAACCTTCTTGAAGGTCCGCGTCACCAGAGATCAATCGCATCAGTGTCGACTTGCCCGCGCCATTTGCGCCAATCAGTGCAGCGACTGCCCCATCGCCGACTCGAAACGATACATCAAGCAGAAGCACGCGACCATCAGGCAAGCTGTAGGTCACATGCGAGATATCAACGTGACCCATCGCGACTGTGCTTTGTTTCTAGAATTCGAGCAGCTAATTGATCATCTGTTGGATAGGTCACTTTCATAAACGTCAAGCCAAGTGCTGGAGCTACAAAAACCGCAGGTACTTTTGTGCCGCCAGCAAGATATTCACCAATCCATGATGGCTCGCGGCGGCCAGCACCAATGTCTACAAGTGCGCCGACGATAGCGCGCACCATTGAATAACAAAAAGCATCAGCCGTGATATCGAATTGGATGACGCCGTCATCATGGCGATACACATCCATCTGATTGACTTGGCGAATAGTGGTGGCAAATTCTTTTTGCTTGCAGAACGCAGCAAAATCGTGCAGCCCCAGAATGTGCTGAGCTCCAGCGGCCATGAGGTCAACGTCGAGTGCCCAGCCGTAGTTATAAATCTGTCGTCGACTCACGGGATTGCGCACTTGATCATTTATCAGATACCGGTAAGTACGCGACAACGCTGAGAACCGAGCATCAAATCCATCAGGAGCCACATCAATATCGGTCACAGCAACATCTTCACTCAAAATAGCGTTGAGTTTGAACATCATGTCTTTGCGACCTGGATAACGATCTGCTGGCACATCAATGTGAAAAACTTGTCCAACCGAATGCACGCCAGCATCAGTACGTCCAGCAC
>JBAXRV010000062.1:0-8758 GCA_037131045.1 Actinomycetes bacterium | reverse complement strand
CCTCTGGTGGTGCGGTGCGGATCTGCACGATGCGCGGCGGCTTGCCTGCCACCTTGGACTGCTCCTCGATCACCCAGATCGTCTTGCCTTGGCACTGCTTCAACACTGACTGGAGAGCGGTGTCCCACACGAACCAGACCTGACCCTCGTTGTTCTTGCAATTCACGTAGGGTGTTTGGTTCTTTCCTGCGACACCCTCGTTCACGTATCGACAGAACACCTCGACCCACTCCCCGTTCACTGGCGTGACGGTTGGAGCCGGACGCGCAGCCGGAGCAGCAGCCGGACGCGCAGGCGCGGCGGTTGGAGCCGGAGCCGGACGGGACGGCGAGCGCGGTGCATACTCACGGTCATCGCGTGAGTCCATCGTCTCGTCCTCACGTGGAACCATGAGCAAATCTCTCAACCAATAGTTGAGACTACTGGTCAATGCTCCCGCCATTGCCTTGTCGTATGGTCTTCCCTTCTCAGGGACGATAGCCCACACGATCTCATCGCTGAGTGTGGCTCCGCTCTCAGGGTGAGCGACCACCATCGTGCTAATAAGGATCCCAAACTCTCCGATAGCGGGATCAATCTTCCATGTTGTTCGCCGCGCCACCAAGCCTGCGCCGTGCAGTGCGTCACGGCAAGCACCGATCATGCCTTCCGCACTGGTGTAGGAGTACTTGTGGAATTGGTTCTTCGCATCCTTGCCAACGCTGTTGAGCGCGGATTGTGCGACCAGTAGTGCCGCATCGAGCGGCGAGATAGCAGTTGTCTTCTTCTCAGTAGCCATGTTCATTCTCCAGTTGGGGCTAACAGATCGTTCGCAGCCCACGTTGGGATACGAATCTCATAGATGTCATCGGCATTCCAACCTTTGGTTGGATTCATTTCAAACTCACGGTACATATCACACAGTTCCGGGATGCGTCCGGCTGCAACATCAAGACCATCAAGGTGCAACCCGGCGCACATGACGGCGTGTGGTGCAGACTTCTCTACCACTATCAGGATTACATTGTGGACTTCCTTACCTGCCTTGCGCAGGCACTCACGGTAGAACGCGAACTGCGTCCAGTACCCAAAGTTCCACGCCGCCTTCGCAAACTCCTGCGGACTGGCGATACCACTGTGCGTCTTGATGTCAATGATTGTGCCAGTGCTTTCGCTCCATCCATCAAGTCGAGCCTTGCACTGGACACCATGCATCTCACCAGTGAGGGTGACTTCCACATGATCAGCGCAAGACGCAATCAACTGACGCGCAGCAGTGTGTTGTTTGATGGACACAACCATCGCGTCAACCTGATTGGCTTCGTCACGGGTGAGCAGGGTGCGACCAACGTTGATAGACGCAAACGATTCCCACTCTTCTTTGCCTGCCTTGGTGCGCTTGTCCACTTGAGGTGCGACCGCGAAGTCTTGCTCGTATGCGCTAGGTGTGAGGATGGCACTGTGCAGTGCGCGACCCAGACGGAAAGCGGGGGTGTCCTCTCGCTCCTCACGGCTCGCAGTCAAATGCATCGGGGTAGCCTTGTCAAGAACTTTCAGAGCACTTGCGCTCATCAAATTCCATGAGTGATAGTCCGCTTCGGGGACTCCCAGTTGAATCTTCATGTCGTATCTCCAGTTGGCGCAGCGGAATTGCTGCGGTGAGTGGAGGGTAACAGACTGTAGACTGTGTGTCAATAGACTATCTACCAAGTTTCCAAATAAAAACCCGGCGCGGATCTTGCGATCAACACACCGGGCTTCCGGGGGTAAGTAAAGATCCCACCCCGAAGGATGGGACTTTTGCGTGTGCAAGCAACGACTGGATGGCGTATGCTCGCGGACGGTTTAAATCATCACGCGCTCATATCCTAGCGCAATGTGGCTCGCGGGTCAAGGATATCGCAATTATTCCCGGCGCGGTTGGGGAGTACGGTCTAGTCGTGGGGAAGTGACTCACCCCATGCCAGTGCTACGCACTGCGCTCTTCTTGTACAGCAGCGTCTGTTGACCACAGAGAAATGATAAAAGTACAGGCACGGGAAACCTCGCATGGCTCCGGCTACGCTGATCCCCTTGGCTCCCGATGTAGGGAGTCATGGTGTTCCTTCATTCACCAACAGCACTGAATTCTCTTTCACTGGCTGTGCCGGGGTGCGGGGGGTGCAGCCCCCTGCATAACCCATCAATGAAATTGAACACCGTAGGTGTCAAGTCGCGAAGCGAAACTTCTTGCGATCAACCTGAAAAATTTCAATTCTTTAGGTTTAGTTTGATCGTAGTTTTTCAAGATGCTCGCGCCGTCTTTCAATCGACTTCAGTAATTTTTCACGCTCTGTTGGTTTAGATTTGTTCAGCGCAATTGCAGTCGATACCAATCGGTAGATGGCATAGAACGGAACACCGCTGTACTGAACAAGTGCAAGTGTCGATCCAATGACTGCTTGTGTCTTGTCAATAGCAGTTGAATCTTTCTTCCAGTACTTTGATGCTTCTTGATACGTTTGCACAGCAGGTGTTCCAATCAGCGGAGCACCCGCTGATCGTGAATACACAGCCGCAGACAAGACATTCGCGAAAACCATGCCCCAGTATCCAAGAATGTTTTGCGATAACTCTTGAACAAGTTGCACTGGCACAGAAGTCTTCATCTGTTTGAGCCATTCCTTGTCTTCACTATCATCGTCATCGGATCCAAACAACAGACTTCCAATCAATGACAATGTCTTCGCCATTGCAATCTTTGACAGTGAAGACACAGCCACACTTGATCCAATGTTTCCGCCAACAGCAACAGCGGTGCGACCCATTGTTGCTTTATCACCAGACAACCATGCTCTGCGAATTTGATTTCGAGCCTTCAGTGGATCAGAACTGAATGGAAAGAGGATGCGCCATGATGAATTTCCACTAGTGCGGCTGGTCGCAGCGTAGTAAGTATCATCAAATTCATCGCTCGCGTTTTGTGTCAAACGGAAATCACGCTCTGCACGATTGGCTGCTTCACGCAGAGCATCGCGCCCCGTAAGAATTCCTTCATCTTCAATCTCAGCGAGGCGAGACTCGACAGCAGCCATCATAATTTGTTCATCCGCATATCGGAGAGCATCAATGATTGCAGACAACGCTAGTGTTCCAGCACGATTGACATCGCCAACAGACTGAATGGCATCTGTGATTTGTCGAGCAGCCAAGTTTTGACCAGTCGCTCTGAAATTATCTCTCATTGCCTTGAGTGCATTGCCCAATTGGGCACGATCAGAATCGTTAAGTGCTCCACTAAAGATCGATTTCATTTGCATCTGGTGACGGCGCGTAAAGTATCCATTGAGTAAATGAATCTCGTCAACACGGGATGACCAACGTCCCGGCTTACGGGCATATGCAGCCGCTCTCACAGTGCCACGAGTCCACACTGATAGGGGAACCTCAGAAGACAATCGTATTGTTCCACCCAGTACAACTTTAGCAACAGTGGTTGGGTTCATCGTCAATACAGCGGATGTCACATTCCCAGTAAGCGTATCAATCCATGTTGGAACGCTACGTTGCGTTGCACCTACACCATTGGAGAAGATTGATCGAACACCCTTAGCAGTATCAACACCTAATTGACTATCAATACCTTTAATAACTTCTGGATTATTCAGGACTGTCATTGCATCTCGATATGGTTGCGCCATGTGGATCATGTCGAGTGCAACTTGGATATGCCTATCCATAGTTTGCAACATATCTGAGTAAATCAATGGTTGATTGCCACCAACGCGAGCATTGGCAAACCCAACGGAAGTAAGCGCACCGCGAACAGCCGCTCCAATAGCCGCAGAAATACTAACTTGTTCTCCGCCAGTTCCAGTCATGTCGCGAATTCGTGGGTAGTAACGAAGAACAATTGGTGGTTGATCACCTTGTACCTGCCAGATTGCTTCCATTGCACGATCACGGATCTGCGTTTCAAGAATGTCTTTGCTTGCCTCAATCAATGCCCGTTGTTCAGGCGTTAGATTGGAACGAATCAATTCAATGTCCGCTCGCGTTGGCGTGAATTCAAGAATAGTAGATGTGGCTGAGAATTTAAGAGACTGCTTGCCTTCGTTAAAAAGATTTAGCGTTTCTTCGTCCATTGCCGCAATTGACATAGCAATGCCAAGCGGGATAGTGGCATTTTTACCACCAAGAGAAACCGTTACTAATTCCGTAGACCCATCTCCATATCCACCATTTCGTAATCGATAATCATCTAGACTTTCATAACCAGCAGCCTGAAGAGCAGGAAGAAGATCACGCATTAGTCGAGCGTGTTCAAGCGCAGCCTCTCCCTTACCTTCTTGTGCTAGCCGAAGCATCTCATCGATTACTCCAGTGGTAGTTCCTTCAAGTTCAATTGCCAAGGTATAGATGTCAGAGTTAGCACGGCTGATCCTCGACATCAACGACAATCGCGGTGCTTGATCAGCGCGGAGCCGTTCAAGTCGAACCTTGCGACCACCCATGTTTGCAAGGATGCGTTTATTTAGATCAGCGTATCGAGCAATACGCTGGTCACGTTCCGCTATGTACTCATTGCGGTCAACTGTATATAAAGCGACCGCGTTCTCAACTTTAGCATTAGCATCAATCACATCGGCATACAGAGCAACAGCATCAACCAATGTAACTGGTGATCCCTTTGCCGTAACAACCTTTGCCGTGCGCTTTCGGTTGTTAGCATCACGCAAGACAGCGTTTGCTTCATCTAGCAACTTCTCGATTTGTTGGCGAGCAGCCCACTTCATACCGCGTTTGTTCATACGCTTCTGTGTCTTCTTGATTGCCGCAATGCCATCTGTCACCTCAGCATTGATAGCAATACGAATGGCTTCAATAGCCACACGGTTTGCCTGAGCAACAGTGGTTGCAGTTGCAGCACGATTAGCAAGTGTGCCGCGCAGTTTCGCAGGCAATGCAAGCAGCGCATCAGAAACGATCTTCCGGATGATTCGATTGCGCTCTGCAACATCATCAAGACGGGTGTTCATTAAATCGCGCAGGTTGAACAACTGGTTCTGCAAGGTGTCTTCACGCTTGCGCATCTTTGCAAGGATCTCTGCGCGACCCTTCATGATGCCTTGCATTCGTCCCTTGTTCAGACCCATCGAGTACGAGAAATTTACTGCGCGTTGAGCAGCGCGAGCGTCATTGCGGACAGTGGCTTTCAATTCGCGGACACGGCGGACAGAGATGTCAAGCAACGATTCAACACGGGCAAGGCGCGTCATCTCTGGCTTCAAAGTCTGTTGCCCTGCTACCTGACCTGCAACCAATCCCTCATTTCGACCGATGCGATACGCCCAGTCAATCGCTCGCTGGCTAGCAAACTTCTGAAACCGTTCAGACTTCTGAAGTTCCTTTAGTTTCTCTTCCGCCCGTTGACCACGCTCAAGATCAGTCTGCACCGTTTGCTGTCCTGCAACTTGACCTGCAACCAATCCTTCATTGCGACCAATCGCATATGCCCAATTGATAGCACGTTGTGCAGTTGCTTCGGCGTTTGCAAGCGCAGTATTGAGTGCATCGTGCTGCTCCTTTGTAGCAGTTTGTTCTTCAGCAATAGCCTTTTTAGCAGCGGCAACAGCATCTCGCGTAGTAGTAATCTGCTCTTCAAGTGACGCAATGGTTTCGGCTGCTGACTGTTGCTCCTCGACCGCCAATTGAGTCTGGGCTTGCAGACGCGCTTTCGTCCGATTGACTTGACTAAGCCGCTGATCAGCAAGCATAGTCATGGCATTTAGTTTGCGCTCCAGTTTGCGCACCTCGCTCAGTGCGTTGACGCGCTGCGCGGCAGTCTGTAGATCAGCAGTGCGCTTTGACTTCTCGACAGCGGCGGGTGTGCCGCCAGCGATTTGCTTCTTTAGTTTGTCGATCTTGTCTTTGAGATCAAGGATCTCGTAGTAGTCAGCAACGCCAGCCTCGATGATATTTCCCTGCTCACGCGGGGATAGATCCTTCATGCGCTCTTCTTGCGCAGCACGGCGTTCCGCTTGTTGCCGCTGGAATTCAGCATCGCTCTCGTCTTCACGGGCGAAAGATTCAAACTCAGCATCTGTTACGCGCTTGGTCTGCGCGGTAAGTGCGTTGATAAGCGGGTCAGCATTTGCAACAACAACCTCAGTGTGAACTATTCCCTCATTAATATTTTTAGCAACAACAACATCGTGTCCAGCATCAAACATAAATCGAGCAACCATATCGATGGTTGTTACGACAATTTCATCATTCTGTAACTCTTCATCAGAAATACCAAACTTAAAATATTCTTCGTTAGTCTTTGATGGCTGGAAATTAAACAACTCATCTTTGGCTTTAGTTCCCCTACGAATATCCTGTTCTTCTTGAAGCGTCAGTTCACGACCAATATTTTTTTCAATAAACGAAACAGCATATTGAAGTGGAATAGTGTTCCACATCAGACCATTCATATTTATTTCAACTGGATTTACTGCGCTTACAAAGACAGGTAAAATTTGTCCCTCTCTTGATGCAAACTGGTTGGCAATTTCCGGATCGTCTGTAAATGACATTGCCCGTCTTCCCTTGTATGAAAGACCTTCTTGTCGTACAAACGGATCAATTGCTGTTGCTGTTTCGTATGTCCCGTGGTACAGCCGTGTTGGATTACCATCCGCATCAGGCAGCACCCATTGGCGTTTGCCTTCTTCAACTTCCTTGTAGAAGTTTGGTGTTGGAACACGGGCGTAGGACTCTTGCAACTGCAACTCACGCTTGGTGAGCATCTTGCCAGTGCCTGCATTGCGCTTGCCAAGATGTTGCACGTTGACATTGTGCTTGCCAAGAAGCACAGCAACGCCGACACTTGACATAGCGTTCGGCATATACACGCCATCAAACCCAGCATCTAAGATTGCTGTTTCAACACCGTTGAACCAGAATCGATTGCCGTCTGCTTTGGTTTTTCCTTTGGCTACGAAGCCAAGCGGATCAGCGATAGCGTCATACATATTCCTAAGATTGACACCATGCATATCCCAGCCGACTCCACCTTCCGGTAGGAATCCTTCTGGTTGTACGCCTAGTTCTTCAAATTCATAGCCAACGCCACGATCAACATAGAAGAACGTGCGGCTTCTTAGACGTTTATCTGTTGCAGCACGAACACGTTCGGACGCAGCATCTTTAATCCCAGTTCCATAGAACGTGGAATCCAGTACTTCTCTTGGAGCGCGAGAGAAGTGGAAGCCAAGAACACTTACCGAACCTTTTTGTTTGGTTCCGTATTTAGCAGTAATCTTGAAATCGCGTCCTCGTACGCGCTTGATGCTATCGCGTTCGGATCTTGCGAAGGAGACTCCGGCTTTGTCCCATCCGTATTTGGCAACGAACTGGTCGTTGACGGTCTGGACGGCAGTGCGGAGATTTCTAACTTGTTGGAGAAGATCGGGTCGTTCTCTTTCAATACTCGCCAAGTATTCTTCGCCATTTTTATCCTTGCTCCAATCGTTGCTTACAAGATTGCCATCAGAACGGAACGTAACAGAGTCAACAATACCGCCACCAAAGGTATCAGGCAAGGATGTAATGATCTCATCCCATGCCTTTTTGAATTCTTTGTTTGATACTGGCTTTTGACTTTCATCAAACGCCGTGAAGTTCAATACCCGTATCCCATCTTTGCGATAGATCGGGGCAAGATCCCAGCGATTGAACTTCTCATGCAGTGCGCGATAGAACAACTCAATCTCTTGGTGGCTCAGTGCATTCTTTGTATTCAGTTGAATGCCGTTGTGCCGGATCTTTGCGTCATCGAAGATAGCCGTGTGATAAGCAACCGCGTCCTGTGTCAGCACATACCCACGGATGCGTGAGGCAAGGTCAAGCAGTTTGACGGCAGACGGCTTGAGAGTCTTAGCCTTACCAGACTTCTGGGTAGGAGCAGGAGCAAATGCTTGTAGTCCTGTTTGAGTCTTGGACTCCCACGCGCTAACACCTTCAATGGTTTCGCCCTGTGGCAAACCAACCATCTGTGCAACAATGTCAACCTTATCAGGGAAGATGACTGGATACAACGCTTGCTGATACTCAAACTGCTTATCAAGCGTAGCGGTGTGAATTCCGGGAATCGGAGCACCACTGGCTGTACTTGGCGTTGTCTCGTAGGACTGCTGCACCATTCGATCTCGCAGCGCAGTGCTGAAGTCAAACTTGGCAGCGTTAATGTCCTTGTCTTGTAGGTCGTATTCCATGCCCATCTTGTGGGCTAGGCGGAAGTGTTCCTTCTTCTTGTCCTTCTTGACCTCGTAGACCAACGACTCTTTACCAGTCTCTGGGTCAATCTTGTTGACCATCTCGCCAATGCCAAGACGTAACTCTTCGGCTTTCAGTTGTCCACGGATCGGATCGATGCGACCCTTCATTGCTGACCAGATCGCAGCCTGCACCTGATGCGCTGTCCACCCAAGTTCTTGCGCTAGTCGAGCAGTCTCGCGTTCAGCAAACCGATACTTGGAACCCTGATCAAGAACTTTATCGCCGTAATCAAACGCGATAGCCATCCACATATCCATCGTGGATACATTCAAGTCCAACTTCGATGGGTCGATCTCGATCATCAGGTTCTGATAGAACGAGTTCGTCTTGATGCCGCCCCATGCCTTGCCATACTTAAGCAACGCTGTAGCCTTTTCATCAGCCTTACTGAATCCGGCATCGATGTCCAGCCCAGCCTTGAACTGGTAGTACGCCGTTAACGCCATCGTGGTGTTGGCAGACACGGTCGCGTTGG
>JBAXRV010000061.1:0-9006 GCA_037131045.1 Actinomycetes bacterium | reverse complement strand
GGTTCTGTGACGTTTACGATGGGTGCTGCTGCGGTTGTGTTGTATGCGCATTGGACACTCGACGCGGTCTATGTCAGTTATAACGCCAATGGGGCTACGGGCGGTTCTACTCCCACGGATGGTTTATCGCCGTACACTCAAGGATCCTTAGTGACAGTGTTGGGTAACAGTGGGAACTTAGTTAAAACTGGATCTACTTTTGATGGTTGGGCTACTTCTTCTGGTGGCGCGGTTGCTTATGCAGCAACAGATACCTTCACGATTGGTTCTGTAGATGTGGTTCTTTATGCACATTGGCGCAGCAGCGCGTACGTCGTTACAGCTGAGAGCCCCTCAACAATTACCTATGGTGCGGCACTGCCTGCCATTGGTTACACGTCTTCGCCTACTTCGGTCTCAGGTGACTGGACCACTGCGCCAACGTGTGCCGTGTATGCGTCGACGGATACTGCATTTGCCACCCCGTTAACTGGGGTTAAGCATGTTGGCACATACGTCACACATTGTTACGGAGGAGTTCCTACCAATGCGCCAACAGTTACGTATGTTTCTGGTTCATTGGTCATTGCACGATCCGCATCGACCGTAACTTTCGGATCGTATAACTACTTCATGAGTACTGCGACGTCGAGCCAAATCACTGTAGGTGGGTACTGCTTGAGTTCACGTGGCGCAATATTCACAGTGGATGGTGTTGTATCGCCGACATTAACCACAAACGCAAGCGGTGTGGCGACGCTCTCCAAGACACTTGCTGTGGGTGCTCACGAAATCTCGGTAAGCATTACGGCTACAAGTGATTGCCTCGGAGGTTACGGGTCAGATGTGTTGTATGTATCAAACAATTCAACTAGCCCGAATGGTGCTGGTAGGTATGCAGTGAGTGGCCAAGGCAGCGTTTCCTTCACTTACTCTGCAACTGTGCTGCCAGCTGTAAAAACCACACCTGCAAAGGTCAGTGGCCAGATGGTGTGGACGACTAATGCCGTGCGCTTCAAGGGAACTATTACGGGCTACACCAATTCCACACCGTGTGCAGTTCCCCGCAAGTGTGTCAACATCACCGGTACAGCAACGAAGTACACCTGGAATGCCAGTAACGGCACATGGGTGGCTGGAACTACTGGTGTTGCCTTTACTCTGGCGGTCGTTGACGGAAGCATTGTGACGACGTGTGTTCGTGGCGTGTGTACCAGTACAACAGGACCGGACTCGTTGGGAATGACGCTGCCTACAGAGACAATTGCTCAAGAGTCTGCTGCACAGCAGTTGACGAGCGGAAACATCATTCTGCAGTAGGTGCGATTTACCGAGTGGCTCGTTAGTACATCAGCCAGAGGACGACCTCACGGTTTTTCTCTGGCTGATGTCGTATGACGTGAACTAGGAGTGTGAGGGAAAGTCCCAGTGATGACTATTCGTCTTCAGATTCGTCTTCGTCTTCTAGACCATAGTCATCGAGCGGCAAGTAGTTATCATCGAGTTGACTCATCAATTCGGCATCAATGTGGGGTTCGAGCATAGATCGTTGGCTCACCACAATGAGTAAATCTTGGGCTCGCGTCATCCCGACATAAAGCGTCTCGCGTGGCGTTGTGTCGTCGTGAAATCCATCGACCACCAAAATCACGCAGTTTCGTTCTAGCCCCTTGAATTTCGCTACAGTGCTGTAACAGACGTCCTCTGGATCCCAGATCGACTTCAAGTAAGTTGCTGCACCGGCTTTTTCAAGTTCCTTTTGGACACCGTGGCGACTCTTGGTCATAAGCAGCGCAATGTGCGCCTTTCGATATGTTTCTAACATCATGTCCACGACCACATCACCGGCGAAAGTGACGTCAGCTTCTTCGGGCACTTCGACGTAAATGACCTCAGGGCCAATTTGACCCAGGCATGGGGCAGGTGTGGATGTCAGATGGTTCGCGGCGTCAGATATTTGCTTGGAGTTACGCAGATTTGTTGTAAGGCGTAGCGACGTTAATTCCAAACTTTTAGTTCCCTCACGGCCAAAAATTCCTTGCCCTGTGTCACCAAAGGCATAAAGCGGGCCATTTTCAGGATCTCGCAACAGTGCGGTGGCCGCTTTCCACCACCCACTGGCGAAGTCTTGGGCTTCGTCGACAACTATGGCATCAAATTTTTCATCATTCGGACGGTCCTGGGCAAGCGCAAAGAAAAGTGCAGGGCACTCTTCATGCCAAAACGCATTGGTTTGTTCTTCTCGGGCAGGAAACTTTACGCCCCATTCTTTAGCCAGGGCATGGAAGGTTTTAATGACGGAAACTCTGCTTCCACGTGGCCGTTCTTCTTCCCGATGGCGAGTAACTGCTGCCAAGGCAGGAGAGTAGCAAAGGAACAGCACACGCTTGCCTGAGTCGGTGAGTCGGTGAGCCAGCGTGAGTGCCATTGCGGTTTTGCCGGTTCCTGCAGGTCCTAGGACTTCAAATCGCGTCACTTCGGACACGAAGTCGAGCATGCGATTGTTTTGCTCGACCGCTTCTTGGATTTGCTCAGCTCGAGAGTCTAGGTAGTGCACTAGATGCGCTGGATTGCGCACATCAAACGTTGTTGCCTCTAATGCTTCGACAATTCGATCAGCGTCAATGTCAGATAACGCAATAGCTCGACCGGCATTCATTTCAAGTGCCTTCTTGACCTGGGATGCCGCTTGGCTAAGGTCGCCCTTGTCAAGGAAGGTATCTCGATCGGCCCGAGGATTGAGGTAGCTGGCCGAGAGTTTGCCAAAAGGAAAGGCAACCATTGGTGCACTGGTAAACCATCGCGTCATGTGAGTGCTTAATTCGTACCATTCTCGCACCTGAGTAATCATGGTGCGAGCTTGTTCAATTGGATCGATTTCTTTGCTTTTGCCGAGTCGATTTGTTTGCTTAAAGTTGCCATTGGGCAACGGCTCGATTGTGCCGCCCTTCACTTCGATAAAGGCAACGCCAAGCCCAGGCCACAAAACGATTAAATCGCCTTCTCGATCTCGGCGGCGGCTCGAGATTCGGACTCCATGCAGGAGGGTGGCATTTTCGGGCAGAGTCTTAGCAAGTGCCTTCCAGACCAGCTCTTCAGCCTTGTTTTCTGGGTCAAAGGCAGGGTTTTCGGGAACTAGGCGTGGCATCCAGAAACTCCTCTACTGTTGCTGTGCCGCAACTATAGCCGTTTGGTGGGAGGTTTCCTAGACCCCAGACACGCTGTTCTCTACTAGAGCAATCTTTGGAATGGTCACACTCACCACGATGCCTGTCCTGGCCTCGGTGCGGTAGGGCACGCGACCTAACTTTGTCGTCTCTTCTTGCTTTCAGCACGAGCTTCTTCCATATCGAGAAGTTGCTTTTCAACTGAGATTTCAAATGCGACTCGCTTGTCCGCGATGAAATCCATTAATGCGAAGAGCACACCTGAAAGCACAAACGTGAAGTGAATTCCAACGCGCCACTTTTCAACGGCAGGATCAAGCGTTGAGGCAGTCATAAAGTCTTTGAGGAGTTCGATAACAGAGATTGCAACTAAGGATCCAATGAGTTTGATTTTCAAACCTGAGTAGTCGACTTTGCCCATCCACGCTGGACGATCTTCTGATTTTTCAGAAACTCGGATTTTGGACACGAAGTTCTCGTAGCCACTAAAGATTACAATCACGATTAAATTTCCTAAAAGCGTGATATCGAGAAGTTCGAGAACTTCAAGTGTGACACCGTGCAATGTGTCGGTTCCCATTGATCGATACATTTTAAAGAATGAGGCGCCAAACTTGAAAACTAAAGGGATAAGACTCAGGACCAGTCCCACATAGAGCGGTGCTAGTAACCAACGACCAGCAAAAAGCAGTTTTTCAATAAGGCGCTCTGTTTGTTTGAGCGCTGCACGTGAGGCAGCCAAAGTCGATGACTCCGCATTATGTACAAGGTCATGCACTGCGGCATCGGCTCGCTCAATGGGTGTTAAGTTGTCATCGTTCATGTCTGTAATTGTGTCATGAGTTTGCTGGTGTGCACTGAGGTTCGGCCTATTAAGCCTTATCTCACCACAGTCCGAGTCTTTGGAATCCGTTGCAGGT
Source organism: Actinomycetes bacterium (assembly GCA_037131045.1). GTDB lineage: Bacteria > Actinomycetota > Actinomycetes > S36-B12 > UBA5976 > UBA5976. The sequence goes on along the minus strand of JBAXRV010000061.1, from coordinate 4,940 downwards.
TGCGGGAAAAATACCCTCTAGCCAGGTGTCGGTGCCCTTTGCTAGTTTCGCACTATGAAGTTGAAACGTTCCCTGGCTCGCATCGCTACTTATTTTGGTCTGGCTGAGCCGCCGCTTGACCCAGCATTCGATGTCGCGCCAAGTAATTTTGCAGAGTGTGAACCGGCGTCGGTTCCGCAACCACATTCGAGCTTTTACGCGATAAAGGATGTTAGTCAAACGTTTGTTGAACAGTTAGGTGTCGATCTTGCGCGGTCAGACCGCTCGCGCAAGATGTTCAATGCCGCCGCCTGGTTAAGTTTCATAGTGGCGTGTCTTTATCCATTTTCGCCCGTCGGCTAGGCGTCCCGAATAGCTACATATATATGTATTCCTATGAGCGATTCGATAGCAGTTTCCAACGCTACAACGTGACCTGCTAGCCCTGCGGCTGCAGATTTCATGTCGTGGTGTCCTGCGAGCTTGAGTGCATCTGTGAAATCCAAGGTCAACACGTTGTTCTCCAGCGAAACCAGGCGTCCGTCAAACATGGCCATCCAAGCAATTCGATTGAGTTTTTCTAACTCATTGAGAATGTCAACCCACTTGCTCTTGAGAGTGACTAAATCCATCGCTAGGTCACTTTAGATTCGCGTGTAACAACACGCTTATAGTCACCCGACAGGGTGTAGTTCCTGATGCGTTCAAAGCCATCAAACACTTCAGTAAACGAGTTAACCAGTGGGGACATAGACACTCGAATTCCATGTGGTTCCCGATAGTCAGGTATGACGTTCATGTCGGTGCGTAATCCCTGGGCAATTTGGGGGGCATCTGGATGCCACAGCGTGACGTGGCCGCCACGTAGGTGAGCAACACGTGGGGTCATCAGTGCGTACCCCAACGGAGCAAGCCACTGATCAAATAACTCGCACATCATGTCAGTACCACGATTAGCTTTTGCGTTTATGGCGCCGATTCCTGCGCGTTCGATGATGGAAAACGAAGACTCTATGGAAAGTAACCCAATGATGGAAGGGCTCGCGATTTGGAAACCTCGCATGCCAGTTGTTTGGGAGAACCCCTGCCCCATAGCGAACTGGTCGCGTTGGGCAAACCACCCGTGGATAGGTGTATCAAGTTGTGATTGAACAGATGTGTTGAGATACATCCATGCGGGTGCGCCGGGACCGGCGTTCCCGTATTTATAAGTACATCCCACAGCTATGTCGACGCCGTCACGGTCGAACTGCAAGTCGATGACACCTACGGCATGACTTGCATCCCACACACATAGTGCACCATGCGCTCGAGCCAGATCAGTAATCGCCTTGACGTCGTGCAGGGCGCCTGATCGGTAGGCAACTACTGACAAACTGACGAGTGCAACATTGTCATTCAGGTATGGCTCTAGTACGGCTGGAGTCACACACTCGGTTTGGCTGCCAACGGTATCGTCCGTAATCTCATTTTCGATCAGCACGAGTTGCATGCCAAGCTCGCTAGCTATTCCTTCCAGAATGTAACGATCAGTGGGGAAGTTTGCAGTGTCACTAATGATGATGTTTCTGCCGGGGCGTGCCGAAATTGCTGCCCGACATGCGCGGTAAAAGTTCACACTGGTCGTGTCCTGGGCTAGTACTTGTCCGGGCGCTGCACCCAGTGCCGCGCGACCGATGAGGTCACCCGTTGTTTCTGCCATGTCGATCCACTCAGACCAACCATCTACAACTTTGGTTCCCCAACCTGTTGTCAAGAAGTTCGCGATGGCATCAACTGTCTTGAGTGGAAGTCTGCCCAGTGAATTTCCGTCGAGATAACACTGGTTTGGGTCCGCGATCATGAACTCTGACCGAAATGACGCAAGGTTGTCTGCTGCATCACGTGTTAACGCGTCCTGGCGGGTGAACATCTTCCTAGGCTAGAGGCTGGTTGCAAGGGAAGTCGACCAGACTGCTGGTTGTGTATCACCTCTATATGGCCCTTGAGAGACCGCTTTAAGTTGTTGGCTTAACAAATCACAAGTGCACATCCACGCCTAGAGCGAACACGGCAATCCGCCCGCACTTATGACTGTTGTAACAAGTAATGTCTAGTTATATCCCAAGACTTATAAGGAGTCCTACGTGAGTGGAATCGAGGTTCCGGGCCTAGCGGTCCCGACCGCACGAACCCCATCGCCTGGCGGAATCGGCTTTGATGATTCGGTGTACCAGCGACTGTTACGCGAACGCATCATCTTCCTGGGTTCCCAGGTCGAAGACCAGATGGCCAATGCAATTTGTGCCCAGATCCTGGTTCTTGCAGCCGATGACCCTGACAAGGACATCTTCTTGTACATCAACTCACCGGGTGGATCAGTGAGCGCTGGTATGGCTATTTACGACACGATGCAGTTTGTTAAGAACGACGTAGCAACTGTTGCGATGGGCTTAGCAGCATCGATGGGTCAGTTCTTGCTGTGTGCTGGGGCACGTGGAAAGCGTTACGCGTTACCGCATGCTCGCATCATGATGCATCAACCTTCAGGTGGCATTGGTGGAACTGCCTCTGATATCAAGATTCAAGCTGAGCAGATGATGTACACCAAGAACAAGATGGCTGAACTTATTGCAGAGCACACTGGTCAAAGTTTGGAAACTATCAAAACTGATTCAGATCGTGACCGTTGGTTCAATGCGCAAGATGCTAAGACGTACGGATTTGTTGATCATGTCGTACGCAATTCGACCGACGTTGTCGGCGACGGCGGAATGGAATAGGGGATTGATGATGAATTTTTCACCAGAGGCTCGATACATTCTTCCGAGTTACATCGAACGCACTCCACAAGGAATTCGCGAATATAACCCTTATGCGAAATTGTTTGAAGAGCGCATTATCTTTTTGGGCGTTCAGATTGATGATGCTTCGGCGGACGATGTCATGGCGCAGCTTCTCGTTTTGGAGTCACTTGATCCCGAACGCGACATTCAGATTTACATCAACTCACCTGGCGGTTCGTATACTGCGATGACTGCGATTTACGACACGATGCAGTTCATTAAGTGTGATGTGCAGACAGTTTGTTTAGGCCAAGCAGCTTCTGCTGCGGCAGTTGTTTTAGCTGCTGGTAAAGAAGGCAAGCGCTTCGCTTTGCCGCATGCCCGGATTCTGATTCATCAGCCGTACACCGAAGGTGGCGGTCAAGGATCTGACATTGAAATTCAGGCGAATGAAATTCAGCGCATGCGCGACGAAATGGAAGGCATCTTTGCGCACCACACTGGTCGTGATGTTGCCGATATTCGAAATGACATTGAACGCGACAAGATTCTCACTGCACCGCAGGCTAAGGAATACGGAATCATTGATCAAGTTCTCAGTACTCGTGTGCCACTGATTAAGTAGATCTCATAGCTCGACGTAAAGTGCGGACGCAAGTTATTGCATCCGCACTTTACTTTTCATTTCTGCAATTTCACGCAATCACATGCATGTAATTTGCGGAATTCAACGATAAATTGCGCAACAATCCCACCCCTCGGGCGTGTACAACGCGAGATTGTCTGCCTTTCAAGGTAACTTGAAAGGACGTATTCGGTAACACTTACATCCCCCAGGAGGTGCGTTCATGGCTCGTGTAGGCGAGAGTGGCGACCTGTTGAAGTGTTCGTTCTGTGGCAAGAGTCAAAAGCAGGTCAAGAAATTGATTGCTGGTCCAGGTGTATATATCTGTGACGAGTGCATTGACTTATGCAATGAAATCATTGAGGAAGAGCGCGGCGAGTCCGTCAACCTCGGATGGGACGAACTGCCTAAACCGCGTGAGATTTATGCATTCCTTGATCAGTACGTCATCGGTCAAGACTTAGCAAAGAAGTCGCTGTCCGTAGCGGTGTACAACCACTACAAGCGCATTCAGTCGGAAGCGACATCAGGCAAAAAGGATGAAGGCGTCGAACTTGCCAAGTCCAACATTTTGATGCTTGGCCCAACCGGCTCCGGTAAAACACTTTTAGCTCAAACATTAGCCAGAATGCTGAATGTTCCTTTTGCTATCGCCGATGCCACCGCATTAACTGAAGCAGGTTATGTTGGCGAGGACGTAGAAAATATTCTGCTTAAGCTAATTCAGGCTGCTGATTACGATGTGAAGAAGGCCGAGACTGGCATTATTTACATCGACGAAATTGATAAGGTCGCCCGGAAGAGCGAGAATCCCTCGATTACTCGTGATGTTTCTGGCGAGGGTGTTCAGCAAGCGCTTCTGAAAATTATTGAAGGAACCACTGCATCAGTTCCACCACAAGGCGGACGTAAGCACCCACATCAAGAGTTCATTCAGATTGACACCACAAATGTGTTGTTCATCGTAGGTGGGGCATTTGCAGGACTCGATGACATTATTCGCCAGCGAGTTGGAAAGAAGTCTTTGGGCTTTACGGCAGTTATGGAAAATGAAGTTCTTAATGAGTCTGACATTTTTGGTCACGTGATGCCCGAAGATATGCTCAAGTTCGGCATGATCCCTGAATTCATCGGGCGTCTTCCCGTTTTCACTTCTGTTGCATCGTTAGATCAAGAGGCACTTGTGCGAGTGCTGACCGAACCACGCAATGCATTGGTTCGTCAGTACCAAAAGCTTTTTGAACTTGACGGTGTTGAACTTGAGTTCTCGCAGGATGCTTTGATTGCAATGGCTGACCTTGCGGTGCTACGTGGGACTGGAGCTCGTGGATTGCGAGCAATCATGGAAGAAGTTTTAATGTCGATTATGTACGAAGTGCCAAGCCGCGAGGATATTGCGCGCGTCGTCATTAGTGCTGATGTCGTCAACAAGGGCGTGAATCCAACTTTGGTGCCTCGGGAAGCTGCTGCAAAGCGAGTTCCGAAGGAAAAGTCCGCGTAATTTTGTCGCACTCAATTAGCTCAGTACTGAGCTTGCTAAGACGTGGCGCTACGGTGCGCTCGATTTCGCT
>JBAXRV010000060.1:0-9072 GCA_037131045.1 Actinomycetes bacterium | reverse complement strand
GTTTATGCGCGATCGGCCATCGGATGTTGGCTTACTTCCCTATGGTGCATCTGAAGAAATTCCAGCCGGTCCGAGCGCTCCTGCGACAGCTCGCGGTGCCATCGGTGTGTTGTGGGAGTCGATGCATAGCGCGCCGTTTTGGATTTTAGCGTTTGCGTTCTTTGTCTGTGGTTGGTCAACCAATGGACTAATTGGAACACACTTTATTTCAGCAGCACACGATCATGGAATGCCAATTGGGACCGCTGCATGGCTCCTGAGCATTGTTGGAATTTTTGACTTCATCGGAACAATTGCATCGGGCTGGCTCACAGATCGTGTGAGTTCAGTGTGGCTGCTGTTTGCTTATTACGGACTTCGCGGGTTAGCACTTCTGAGTGTGCCCGCAGTGCTTGGCCCGCACGTACGACCACCGCTGTTGTTCTTCATTGTATTTTATGGACTGGACTGGATTGCAACCGTGCCACCCACTGTTCAACTATGTCGTAACTATTTCGGGCTATCGCGTTCCGGAGTTGTCTACGGTTGGGTATTTGCGTGGCACATGATTGGTGCAGCAATCGCAGCATCGTTTGCTGGCTGGATTCGTGAATCGCAAGGTACCTACACAATTGCTTGGTACACGGCCGCAGTGTTGTGTCTCGTGACGTCGTTTGTGGTATTGACTCTGCGCACAATGCCAGATCTGAAATCACAAGAACTTCGCAACCAAATGTCGTAGCTTAAGAATCTTTATCTAAGCCAACGCATAAGACTTTGATCGCGAAGTTGCTTGAAATTACTTAGTGACGGTTACCGATGTGGCTTGACCAACATCAATTGAATTTGACCCATTTCCGGCCCCAAATAGTTTCGCAATCGAATCTTGCGGAAGACCAACAGTGATCTTCGCACCAGGAATTATGTCGCCGGCAGAACCTGTAGTCTTCTGGCTCACAACTGTGCCTGAGCCCAAACTTAATGTCACAACTGTTCCGCGATCAAGTGTGACCGTGATAGTTGAGCCTGTTACAGCGGTCACGGTCCCAGCCAGTTCTGGGGCACCACGCATGCGCATTCCGCCTCCGGGATTTCCAGCGCCGTTAGGGTTAACGCCGCCTGCATCGGGGCCACCAAAATTGGGAGCACCTGATCCGATCGGACGAGGGAAATTGCCGCCACCCGTCATGGTGCCGCGAGCGCCAAATTTTGGTTGTGGTGCCGTGTAACGACCCACTCCAAAGCCAAGGCCCAGTGTGGCAACAGTCAGTGCGACCACGAGCGACATTGACATCGCTTGCTTTGTCTTTGGCGTATTGATCGTAATCGTTGGTGTTACTGGAACACCGGCTACTGGCTTATCGTCTGTGGACATTGATTTCTCCTTATTTTTTGTGCGAAATTTTTGAACGAAAAAGGTTTACTCGAATCGCAATGCTTCAACAGGTTGCAACCTGGATGCAGTCCGAGCTGGGACTACTCCAAACAGAATTCCCACCAGCGCACTGAAACCAAGGGCTAACCCAACTGTTCCTGGACTCACTGTGAATGCCCAGCCGCCTTTTTGTGCGATGACATAAGCAAGTAACTCGCCAATCATCAACCCAATCAAGCCACCTAACACTGATAGCACAACCGCTTCAATCAAGAATTGGACCAAGATTTGACGTTGTCTGGCACCAATAGCACGACGAACTCCGATTTCACGGGTTCGCTCACGAACAGATACCAGCATGATGTTCATAATCCCAATACCACCCACAATCAAACTGATTGAAGCAATACCCCCAAGCATCAGTTTCAAAGTATTTTGCACAGTGCTCAATGTGGATAGCAATGACGTCTGGCTGGTCACCATGAATTGCGCGCTATCTGTGGCATTCAGTCCATAGCGTCCACGCAACAGAGCATCGGCTTCTGTGGCGACGGCCGCAACATCTGTTTCTGTTGTGGATTGCAAAGTAATGGACGAGACATACGGCGTCTGCGCGAAAATTTTTCGAGCTGCATCTTGAGTGATGTAAGCGATTCCTCGAGCTCCGAAACCATTGGCATCGTTGAGTACTCCAACGAGTTGAAATGGCTGGCCATTGATGTAAATAATTTGGCCAATTTGGGCGACCTTAATGTTGAGATCATTTGCAGCTACGGCACTCAGAACAACATCACGACTTTCCTGCATTGGCAGCGATGTCGGTAGAAATGATCCCACAGCAATTTTCGGCAAGGCCATCGACAAGTAATTGGGAGAGACTCCAATCAAACTCAAGGACACATCTACTTTGCCGGTGGACGCTGTTCCTTGACCAGACACTTGGGAATACGTGGATTCAACACTGGGCAATGTGCTGAGTGCAGTGACATCGTCTTCAACAAGTCCTGTTGCAGAGGTACCTGACACGGTAATTTGTTTAGCACCCAGACCAGACAAGGCATTAGAAATGCCACTTGTCGCGCCTTGTGCCACGGACATCAAGGCCACCAGCGACGCCACACCAATCACGATTCCAAGCATCGTCAGTATGGAGCGAGTCTTGGTAGCCATGATGCGCGAAATAGCGAGGTTAAAACTTGCGAACAGGTTCATACTTTTACCTTTGTTCGCTCGTCCGATGAAATGCGCCCATCAAGCAAGTGGATTTGGCGATCTGCATAATTCGCGACATTGGCATCATGCGTAATAACGACCACAGTTCGACCCGCACGATTTAAGTCTTTGAGTAAGTCCATCACTTGCCTACCAGTTGTGCTATCCAGCGCTCCCGTGGGTTCATCGGCAAGGACGAGAGCTGGATTTGTGACCAGTGCTCGTGCGATGGCGACACGTTGTTGCTGCCCACCGGAAAGTTGGGTTCGATCGTTATCCAGCCGATCGGCAAGACCTAACGTCGTCAAGATTTCTTCGGCACGTGCTCTGGCTTCACGTTGCTTGACACCTTGATACAACAATGGCGTTGCAACATTATCCAGCGCAGATGTGCGTGGCAGTAACTGGAATTGTTGGAATACAAATCCAATTGCTTGGCTGCGCAGACTTGTTAGCGCATCATCATCCAAATCAGCGACGTCGTACCCTGCAACAGAAACGAGCCCGCGAGTTGGTCGATCAAGGCAACCAATCATGTTCATCATGGTTGATTTACCAGAACCCGAAGGCCCAATAATCGCAACAAATTCACCAGCTTCAATGTCTAGCGATACATCGTCGAGAGCAACCGTGGTGTTCGTTCCAAGTGTGTATTCACGACGCACTGATAACAGAGATACAACAGGACTCATCCGGCTGGGCCACCTGGGAAACCGCCGCCTGCGCCACCACGTCGAAAGCCGGGGTTACCAGTTGATGGAATTGCGCCAACTGTTCCCGTAAAAACTTTGTCACCGACATTGAGACCCGATGTGATTTCGGTATTGATATCTCCAACGAGTCCTAGCGTGACTTCAACTGATGATTTCGCACCGGTGGCGTCAACAATCTGAACCGTAGAGATGTCACCAATTGTTGCGATTGCGGAGTTTGGAACATAAAGCACACCTGTTGCGGTGGCTTCTTGGATAGTCGCACTTACGGACATTCCAATTCGAATATTTTTTGGTGTTGCGTCAGGTGCAATGACGACCTGGTACTGCTTCACACCTGACGATGAATCTGGAATTTGGCCAACTTCAACAACCGTTCCTGTCTCGGTGCTTTTCAGCGCAGTGAAAGTGAGCGACACTTTTTGACCCGTCTGAATAGTAGACACATCAAACTCGCTCACCATGACAGGCACAAGGATTCGGCCCGCACCGAGCGTGATTGCAGATCCGCTCGTGACCGCACCTTCGGTTGCACTAATGGAACGCACAACGCCAGATGCGGGAGCAGTAATGGTCGTTTGGGTGAGGCTCAGTTGTGCGGCTTTGAGATCAGCCCGCGCTTTAGTTACCTGAGCATGAGCTGATGCTTTTTGGGCAGCCGCGCTTGCTTTCGCATTGGACAGGTCTGAGTTGGCTTTCGTTAATGCCGAGGTCGCTGAGGCAACGTTTGCTTGAGTCTGTGGCGTGGAACCCGCAGCATCCGCCAAAACTGCAGCGTCATACGTTGCTTGAGCAGCGTCCTTTGCAGCCTGCGCAGAAGTCACGGCATTCGACGAATTGGAGTAATTCAAGTTTGCGGCCTTGAGACTATCCGATGCCGCAGTAACCGCTTGAGCGGCAGTCGCAGTATCAAATCGTGCAAGTACTTCGCCTTTCGTAACGCTATCTCCGACGTGCACATAGATGTGCGTCGCAACGAGTGCCGAACTTGCACCTGCATTTGACCCAGCGCCGGAAGTCGGGTTTGGCAAAGCGTCATGCCCAGAAAGTAAGGAAGCGCTTCCTGGTGTCAGGGAATAGGTGAATTCATCCACGACCTGCCCCGTTGCGGAGGCCGATAGCACAACGTCGCCTTTAGCAATAGTCGTTGTTAAAACCGTTGAAGTCGACGGGACTTGACTCTTGCCGTGGATACCGAGGTAGGTTCCCCCGATGCCTAAAACAAGCAATATCCCGATAAGTACTTTGTTGCGCATAACCATCCTCGACATTGGTATTAGTTACAACGTACCCACTCAACATGTGCTCTAGAGCAAAACCATGTACGAGTGTTGTAAGAAAGTGCTACTAGTTGTCTGGGGTATCCCGCATTATTGATTCAAGTTGCAAACGTAGGTTCTCTGGGGTTCGAGTTGGTCGATTCGTGCGCATGTCCATGCAGACCATTTTGGTTCTCGCTCGCATGTACACATGATCGGAGTCGCGAAGCTCGTATCCAATGACATAGGACGAGCTTGCAAGCGATTCAATCCAGATTTCCATGTCGACAGGTTCCGGCCGGTAATCGAGTTGCCACACGTAATCAATTTCGTTGCGCACGACCATATGACCAAGTTCGTCGGTTACTGCCTTGAAGCCATGAGCTTCGAGTAACGAGGTGCGAGCCATCTCCATGTAGGTCGCATAGGCAACGTTGTTGATATGAGCAAACACATCCATATCGCTCCAGCGCAGCTGGATTGGCACCACTAACGACGGCATGGTTTAGCCACGTGTGAGTTTGCGATATGTAGCACGATGCGGACGAGCAGCTTCGGCGCCAAGTCGATCAATCTTGTTCTTTTCGTACGATTCGAAGTTTCCTTCGAACCAGAACCATGTCGAGTCACCTTCATAGGCCAAGATGTGCGTGGCAATGCGGTCAAGGAACCAGCGATCGTGGGAGGTGATCACAGCGCAACCAGGAAATTCCAGCAAAGCATTCTCGAGTGAACCGAGAGTTTCGACGTCTAGGTCGTTTGTTGGTTCGTCGAGGAGCAAAACGTTTCCACCCTGCTTCAATGTCAGTGCTAAGTTCAGGCGGTTGCGTTCACCACCGGAGAGTACTCCCGACGGTTTTTGTTGATCAGGGCCTTTGAATCCGAAAGCACCAACATAAGCACGTGAAGGCATTTCGACGTTGCCTACTTTGATCCAGTCCAGACCGTCAGACACAACTTCCCACACGTTCTTTGATGGGTCGAGGCCTTCGCGGCTCTGGTCAACATAAGACAGCTTGACGGTTTCGCCGATTTTCAGAGATCCCGAATTCGGTGTGGTTTCGTCAGTGACAGAGTCGGTAGCAGCAGCCACAATCATGCGAAACAGCGTGGTTTTACCCACACCGTTTGGACCGATGACACCCACGATGCCGTTGCGTGGCAGCGTGAACGACAGGTCGTCCATCAACAAACGATCGCCGAAGCCTTTAGTGAGCTTGTTGGCTTCGATAACGAGATTGCCTAGGCGTGGACCTGGTGGAATTTGAATTTCTTCAAAGTCCAGCTTGCGAGTCTTTTCAGCTTCAATCGCCATTTCTTCGTAGCGATCCAAACGAGCACGACTCTTGGTTTGGCGCGCTTTGGCATTAGATCGAACCCATTCGAGTTCTTCGCTCAAGCGTCGTTGCAGTTTGGCATCTTTAGCGCCTTCAACTTTCAAACGCGCTTGCTTCTTTTCCAAGTACGTCGAGTAGTTACCTTCGTAGGGATAAGCGCGACCGCGGTCGAGTTCCAAAATCCATTCGGCCACGTTGTCCAGGAAGTACCTATCGTGCGTAATCGCGATAACAGTGCCCGGATACTTTTCAAGATGTTGTTCTAGCCAATTAACAGATTCAGCATCGAGGTGGTTCGTTGGTTCATCGAGCAATAACAAGTCAGGCTGCTGAAGCAGCAATTTGCATAATGCGACTCGGCGCTTTTCTCCACCCGAGAGAACGCTGACATCGGAATCACTGGGTGGGCAACGTAATGCGTCCATCGCTTGTTCAAGTTGGCTATCAAGATCCCACGCATTGCGGTGATCGATTAATTCTTGCAGTGTTCCCATTTCGGCCATCAGTGCATCGAAGTCGGCATCGGGGTTGGCCATCTCGGCACTGACCTCATTGAAGCGGTCGAGCATGGCTTTTGTTTCAGCAACTCCGTCTTCAACGTTTTCTAGAACGGTTTTTGTCTCGTCGAGCTGTGGTTCTTGGGCAAGCATGCCGACGGTGAATCCCGGGCTGAGGGTCGCATCACCATTGGACAAGATTTCGGTTCCAGCCATGATTTTGAGCAGCGACGATTTACCAGCGCCGTTCGGACCAACGACGCCAATCTTCGCGCCGGGCAGGAAGGAAAGCGTCACGTCATCAAGAATGACTTTGTCGCCGTGTGCTTTGCGTGCTTTATAAAGGGTGTAAATGAACTCAGCCATGCGCCCTAGCCTAACGGTCAGGCAGCGCGGCTCGATTCGACAGAGTCCATTCGACGAAGGCGCTCGAAGATTGCCGTGCCACGGGTCAGATCGTGTCCGAGAACTTCTGCGGTGAGGTCCAGAGTCGACCCAGTTCGTCCGTCTTGCTGCCATTCCCGCAAGTGGATTCGTCCAACGGCAAATATCGGGTCGCCTTTTTTCAGGGACTGTGCACAATTCTCGGCCAGCGCTCGCCAAGCTACGACGGAGTACCAAGTGACGTCCCCATCAATCCAACGATTGGAGTCACGATCGAATTTGCGCTCGCTTGCAGCTAGGCGAAATGTCACATACGGGATGCCATCGGACGTAGATGCTGACTTAGGGTCTGTGGCTACGTTTCCTGTGACAATCGAGGTTGAGGCGTGCATGTTTTTCTCCTCTATATAGACGGAGAACCAGAGTGCCGTGCAAAACCTGATCAGGCAAGGTTTCGCGTGGATGCTGGGGAAAACTTCTTGGTTCACTCTGCGACTATTTGACTTTGATTGTCGCCGACTTTGTCACTGGCTTATAGGTGGAGTTAGCCGATCCCACACCTGTGACTAGGCAACTGCCTTTTGCGAGTCCCGTGACTACACGACCATTCACAGCGCACACAAGTGGAGTTGAGGTTGTCCACGTGATGGCGAGATGGTGATTTGTTGAAGCCGGAAGTGTGAGGGCGTGGTAACGCTTGACGCTTGTTTTTACGGAGCCAATCTTTTGAGTCTTGGTCGCCAGTGATGGTGTCACTCCTCCATTGAATGCAATGTCGTCAACGTAATAGGCCTGGCCAGGGGCTGAATCAACAACACCAAAATTTGGAAAGAGCGAAAACTTTGTGTAGATAAAGGTTCCTGAGTACGGATTCACGTCTCCGTAATCGGCATCTAGTGTTGTACCAAAATCAAACGATAGTTGTTGCCAACCGAATTGCGCAGAGACTGACTTGCTGACTTGTGCATCCAGCATTTTCAGTTTCACTCTGATGGTGCCATGAACGGGTGAATAGAAATTCATTGTGATGACTTTATGAGTGGCATCTGTAATACGTGTATTTGTTGCAGACACATTAATGATGTCCGCGCCTGCCCAGTTTTGTCCTCCGCTTCGTAGAATCTGCAACGCCTTTCCGCCAATGCCTCCTGACGGCGCATTTGTTACGGTTGCGGTCGCTCCATCGAATCCCGCAGTCAAGTAACCCGTGATGTCTGATGATTCGTAGGTAATCACAGTTGGGTTCGCTGTGGGATCACCACCTCCTCCATTGATTGACTCAAGCGATGTGGTGATGTCGTCCACGTAATACACATCGTGAGCTGTAGTTCCATAACCGGGCAACATGCTTAACATGTTGTAGGTGTAACTGGAATTGAATGCCGCAGTCATGTTGCGTTCATTCAGAAAGTTGAACGTTAAGTTATTCCAGCCAACGGCAATGCTTGTCGTTGAGTACGCTTCGACAGACCTTGTCGGATCATTCTTCGTTTCTACTTTCATCAACACCGGACGACCTGCAGTTGGTGAATACACCATCGCAGTGATGGTTGTATTACCGACGGATATCAATGCTGAGTTTGATTTTACAATCGTGACACCAGATGACGTACCGTCTCCATGAGTTATCTTGAGTGCGTGAGTGCCATTGAATCCGACCGGAGCATCTGTCACGACAGCGGAGTTGCTACTTTCAAAGTCTGTGAGTGAGTAAGCCGAAGAATCTTCAAACGTGATCACCGTGCCCGTTGCGTGAGCAGCGCTCGCCAAACTAAGTCCACATAGGCATGTTGCTACGGCGATGGAAATTCTGCGGGTAATGGCCTTGTGCATGTGTGACTCTCCGAATGTTGCGAATGAGTCCGAGAGAGCCAGCGGCACAATAGAAAATGCGTGGTGGTTGCCTTGGACAACACGCGCACACGCATCACTGTCAGGGTATGCCCTCGGAGTTGCTCTGCGTTGCACATTCGAGGAATTGGCCAAGTTTTATCCGGTGAGATTCTTGGGAATCTTCAACAACCACGCGGATATCGGCTCGTTACTGCCTTTACTAGACTTATCTCATTAGCGCCCGTAGCTCAATGGATAGAGCACCAGGTTTCTACCCTGTCGGTTGGAGGTTCGAGTCCTCTCGGGCGTACAAGTAAAGAAGTTTTTGAATGCAACTCTGTTGTTTGACCGTAACCTGACAGAAACCGCTATTAGGAAGACTTGTCACACGCAATAACTAGGCTAAGTGTCATGAGCAATGTATCGAAATGGATGGAGACAGTTTCCTGTCCTGAGTGCGGCGATGTAGGAACTATTCGCAAG
>JBAXRV010000059.1:0-9511 GCA_037131045.1 Actinomycetes bacterium | reverse complement strand
AAAAATGGCCTAATTTCATTCAAAAATATGCCGTTCCCGAATGAATTCGGGAACTCCTACCATCTCACTTCGTGAAGGTTTTCACAACCACTTAGCCCAAAGTCGTGGCTTAGATTGGGTGTTGATTGGCTCACACAAATGTGGCCAACGATGTGGCCTTAAACCAGCACCCTCAAGGCGTTCGAGTGATGAGTAAACACCACGTTCTGATACGTGCCCAGCGCCTCTCCGTCCACTTGGAGCCACGTGGGAATGCTCGCACTCATTGTTACACGGGACAAGTCATGGCCCGTGACGACGCCATCTAGGGCGGCTAGATTCCCTCCTGCGATTACGGTGCTGGCAAGTCGCGCAATGTTTCTCAACCGCAGGGCCGTTGCCGCATATACGGTCAGTTGGGTGTCGTGGCTAGCAGCGGGCTGTGGGTTTAAAGCACGGTGCCCAACGTAAGTCCACGGTGAAAAGTTAACAACTACGCAGAAAAAGGCTTTCGTCTGCAAATCAGGCACGCTCAGGTGTGGCCTTTTACGGTTGATTCTGCCAAAGAGCTCCTGGGCTGCATACCAGGCGTATCGAGCGTCGCTGACCTGTCGGGTGTCTGAGCGATGTTTTTCCATTCGCGATAGCACTGCAGCGTCAGCACCAAAGCCCGCGTTGAAAAGGAAGTAGCGATCAACAGATTCAGAGTGAACGTGTCCAAGTCCCACGGTTGTCACACTGGTGTGGTCGAGGGCATCGAGAACTAGGCGAGTCGCTTCAACAGGATCAGTTGGGTATCCCAGATTGCGCACAAAGACATTCGCATTGCCACCCGGAATGATGCCAAGAATTGGCCGAGTATCAGGATCGCATGCCATAAGCCCATTAGCGATTTCGTTGACCGTGCCATCACCGCCGAGGGCAATGACAACGTCATATTTTTCCTGTGCAGCACGTAGTGCCAGTTCCTGAGCATGTCCACGTTCGGATGTGTGTTCAACTGTTAATTCGAGACGACTTTGCAATGCTGCCACTATCACTTTGCTCAGCGCATCGGTTGTGGTCGTCGCATAGGTATTGACCACAAGTAGGGCTCGCATGCTTCCAGCCTATCTATGCAGTATGTGACCGCTTGGCGTAACGTTAAGGAATGCGAAAGATTGCGGTTTTCTTGGGATGTATTGAGGCACTTGCCTTACTCGTTTTCGCTGCTTCAATTGTGGTCAACGCGAAGCGAGATCACAGCACTGTGGGATCACCAGCGGTCCAGGCCATTATTTTTCGCTATTCGCACTGGCACTCGTTGGAGTTTCGTTTGCCCATCACAAAGGACAAACGTGGTCGCGAACGCCGTATTTATTGCTCCAAATTTTTGCTGGAATAATTGCTTATACATTGTTAAGTGGAACAGGAATTGATGCAAAAGTTGTTGGCGCAGTAATCGGATTGGTTGGGATTGTCGCATTCGTAGCCGCGGTTGCGTCCAGGCACTAACCCTGAAGTTCGACGCGTAGGTGGGCAAGTGTTTTTGCCAAAAGTCGAGACACATGCATTTGTGAGATGCCTAGCTGCTGAGCAATATCGGTTTGACTTTTGTTCTCAAAGAATCGCATAACAAGAATTTTCTTTTCCCGAGCATCGAGTGCTTCTAATAGTGGGCGTAATGATTCTCGGTATTCGATGTTTTCCAGCGCTTCGTCAATGAAACCTAAAGTGTCTGACAAGGATTGGGAATCGTCATCGTGGCTTTCACTCAAACTCACTGTTGAATAGGCCGAGTTAGCTTCAATAGCATCCATCACGTCATCGACCGGAATGTTGAGTCGAGTTGCAATCTCCTGCGGGGTAGGTGAGCGATCTAGTTCATGGGTTAATGATTCACGCGCTTTACTGACCTGAGCACCGAGCTCTTGAAGCCGCCGAGGAATGCGGATCGCCCACGTTTTATCGCGAAAATGCCGCTTAATTTCGCCCACAATTGTTGGGGTGGCATAAGTAGAAAATTCGTAACCCAGCGAGGCATCAAAGCGATCAAGTGACTTAATCAAACCGATTGTGCCAACCTGCACAAGGTCATCAAGTGGTTCACCACGGTCAGCGAATTTTCTTGCAAGAAAGTGCACCAAGGGTAAATGCCGTTCAATAAGCGAAGCACGAAGCGAATCATGTTCGGGAGTATTAGGTTCAAGAGCACCTAACTGCTCAAGCATCTCGCGATCGTGAGAACGCGAGTCACTATCTTTAGGCACTCGCGGTTGCTTTCGTCGTTAATGAAATCGTGACCCGGCCGTCCGTGGATGTGTGCATGTTTACGTCACTCACCAGAGCCGTCAAGACAGTCCAACCGAATCCGTTTTTATCAGGTTCATGTCCGCCGCGTGGTCCAGTGATGATGGCAGTGATGACTTGATTGTCGAATTGGAATTCGATATCGACCACATCGGGTGAGTCGCACAGCACGGCGGCGAATGCTTCATCAACTGCAAGTCGCAAGTCCTCGATTTGGTCAACAGATAAATTGACGTGCGCGCCAATATGTGCAGCGCTGGTTCGAACAAGTCCGACGAATGCCGCGTGGGCGGGAACAGATAATTGAATTGAGGTCACGATAAAACGCTAACCTACGAACCGCCAAGTTGGTTTAGAGGCTCGCCTGACACACGGTAGACCGTCCACTGGTCCATAGGTTCTGCTCCCAGACGTCGGTACACATCAATAGCTTGTTGGTTCCAATCAAGGACCCACCATTGAAAGCGGGTGTAGCCCTTATCGAGGCAGATCTTTGCTAATTCGCGCATTAAGGCTTTACCAAAACCTTGGCCGCGATAGGGCTGCGCAACATAGAGATCTTCCAAATAGATTCCATGCTTACCATCCCACGTGCTGTAATTCAAAAACCAGATGGCCATGCCCGCGAGACCTTGGCCATCGGGGGCATCAATGACATGGGCACTCAGTGAACCGCCACCGAAAAGAGCCTCGTGGAGGTCCTCTGCGGTGGCGGTTACTGCGTCAGGTTCTTTTTCAAAAATTGCAAGGTCGAGAATCATCCCGTGCATCGCAGCGACATCTGACGGCGTCGCGAGACGAACGGTAATAGACATCGTGCGCTGTTAAGCCTTCTTGGAGTCAGCGAAGATATCAGCAATTTCATCGATTTTTGCAAGCAGCTGATCAGCAACGGAAACATCAACTGTTCCCTTAGTGCCAGCAGCACCGGCAAGTTTTGTCGCTTCGTTAAACAGTTGATGCAATTGTGGGTACTTCTCAAAATGTGGTGCCTTGAAGTAGTCCGTCCACAGAACCCACAAGTGATCCTTGACCATGTGTGAGCGTTCTTCCTTGATGGAAATGGCGCGAGCCTTGAAGTTAGCGTCATCGGATGCGTGGTACTTCTCCATGCAGGCCTTTACTGACTGGGCTTCGATTCGAGCTTGTGCTGGGTCGTATACGCCGCAAGGTAGATCGCAGTGGGCGTTCACCGTGATGGTTGATGCAAAAAGCTTCATGATGTCCTTTCGAAATGTGGGTGCGGTAAACCGCTAGGTCAAGGCTACGACACAGGTGGTCATCCCTCTACTCAGGCTGGAACAATGACGGTATGGCACTGGGATTGGCACGCGTTGAGGGGTTATCGATGATCCCCTATTTAGCGCCAGGGGACATAGTGCTCGTGCGGTACGCAGCTACCTTCGCGCTCAACGATGTTGTTTTGGTGCAGCACAGTCAACGGGTCGACATTAAGCGTGTGACTGGTATTACTGGTACGCAGATTTTCGTTGAGGGTGACAACTCAGCAGTCAGCCAGGATTCCCGTCAGTACGGAGAAGTTCATTCAGAGCACGTCATTGCACGAGTACTTGTACGGCTTCCCAGGTGGCTAGCTCGTCTGGCCCCTAAGGGATAAGCGTGTTGGCAAAAATTTGCCAAGCAAGTAATGACTTGGCGACCAAACTCAACACGATGTATGCCCGTTCACCGCGTAAGTAATCGTTCCACTTACCCTTTGCTTGGTACTGCTTGAACTGCACGTATGCAAAAGAATTGAACATCACGAAAAGAGAAACCACAATTGCGTAGACGAAGCCAGGTGGGTTCGCTTCTACTGGTGACTTGGGGCTCAGGATGTAAATCACGATTGCAATCCAGGGAACGAGTCCTGCGATACAACCAAAAATGAACGGCAACCATTCACCGCTACCTGGTTCGCAAAATTTTTCTTGTAACCATCCGAACAAAATCATTGATGCGTTCACTCCGAATATTGCGATCAGAGCGGATACATCTGTAATGCCGCACACCTGGGCAATGAGCACAATCATGACTGACGAACTAATTCCGTATTCAACCCAACGGAAGTAATTGCGGTGGTGAGTGAGTCCATCGGAGTAACGGTTAAAGAATGCTGGACTAGCCACAACGAAGTGAGCCACCGAAGACAGTGCTAAAAATAATGCAACGCCCGCAGCCAGAGGTGAGTGGAATAACACGACGGGGTCAGTGAATGCGGTACCGGGAGGTCCAGCCATGTATGAAGCGCGTATAGGCAATGTGAAGTCTGTCGACAAGGCAAGTACTGCAGCAAGTTGCACAAGATGCAGGATGCCTGCAATCAGATTGAAGCGACGCAGTTTGGCGTGAAGTGGGTTACTCATAACTCAACTATATGCCGAGTTATGGAACGATGACTAATTTTCCTCGGACATCGCCACTAGCCATTAAAGCAACAGCCTTGTCGGTATCGCTGAGACTAAACGTTTCTTGGATTTGTGGCCGTAAGCCTGTTGTGCCAAGAAAAGCAACGAGTGCTTCAAATTCCTCGCGGGTACCCATGGTTGACCCCACAACCTCAAGTTGCAAGAAAAATAGTCGGTTGAGATCAGCTGGTGGATTAGCACCCGATGTCGCGCCACATATGACGATGCGACCGCCGGGGCGCAGAGAACGCATAGAGTGCGACCACGTTGCTTCTCCGACGCTTTCCATCACAGCATCAACTTTTCCTGGCAACTTGGCACCCACTTCGAATGCTAAATCAGCACCCAACGTTAAGGCGTAGTCACGTTTACCTGCATCGCGCGAAGTTACCCACACTGTGAAACCTGCAGCATGTGCCAACTGAATAAGAGCAGTAGCAACGCCACCACCAGCGCCTTGGATCAACACGGTATCGCCAGACTTCAGACCAGACTTTGTAAACAGCATCCGATAAGCAGTCAGCCATGCAGTAGGTAGGCACGATGCTTCTTCAAACGTCAAGAAGTCAGGCTTATCGATGACATTGCGGGCTGGCACCGTGACATATTCGGCAAACGTTCCGTCGTAAATTTCACTGAGTAGCGAGCGTTTCGGATCAAGAGTCTCATCGCCATTGCTAGCATCGCCAATTACTGCATGGACAATCACTTCGCGTCCATCGTCAAGAACACCTGCAGCGTCCGTGCCTAGAACTATCGGAAGCCGATCGGCTGGGGTAGCGACTCCACGCAAGGTCCACACATCATGGTGGTTCAGCGATGCAGCCTTAACGTGAACTCGGATCCACCCATCTTGGATAACAGGATCTGGATGCTCACCGATTGTCAGACCCGCAGTGGGATTCTCGGCATCAAACTGGGTGGCAACTGCTGCGCGCATTATTCTTCCTCTGCTTCATCAAGTCGAGCTAACCAAGTGGCAAATCGTTCGATAGGAATTTCGAAATCTGGATTGAGGTCTACAAAAATTCGCAATTGATCGGCAAGCCAGTCAAAGGTGATTTCTTCTTCGCCTCGACGCTTGGCAAGTTCTTCAATGCCGCGATCTGTGAAGTACATAACTACTCAAATGCCTGTTGGACGAGTGCTGCCTGCTCGACTTCGTGACGGTGATGGGATCCAACAGCCGGGGACGATGATGCAGGACGGGAAACAAGGGACAAGGGACGGTTGATGACTTCAGGAAGATTCAACAACATGAATCCGCCGGCACCTTGATTGCGTGGTTCTTCTTGAACCCATCGCACATTCTGCAGACCTGGGTATTCGGCTAGAGCTTGCGGCAACAAAATATTTGGAAGCGGGTAAAGCCGCTCGACACGAATTATGGCCACATCACGTCGACCAGATTTTTCCCGTTCCGCAACTAAGTCGTAGTACACCTTGCCAGAACATAGCAATACAGTTGTGACGTCCTGCGCATCAACGGTGTTGTCTCGGATGATTGAGGTGAATGTACCACTCGTAAAATCACTGACTGCTGAGGTAGCGAACTTCGCACGCAACAACGACTTCGGCGTAAACACAATCAGTGGACGAACCATTGGTGAGTGCACTTGCCATCGCAATAAGTGGAAGTAGGACGCTGGCGTAGATGGCATGGCCACAGTGATGTTGTCTTGGGCGCATAATTGCAAAAATCGCTCGACTCGAGCCGATGAGTGATCTGGCCCCTGTCCTTCGTAGCCGTGAGGCAGTAACAAAGTGATAGCACTGCGCTGTGCCCACTTTTGTTCGCCAGCGGCGATGAACTCATCGATAATCGTCTGGGCACCATTAATGAAGTCACCAAACTGGGCCTCCCACATCACTAACGCATTTGGGCGAACTACTGAATATCCGTAATCGAATCCCATCGCTGCATATTCACTAAGCAGTGAGTCGTATACGTATAGACGTGCACCATTTTCGTAACACTGCTTCAGTGGCTTGTATTGCCAGCCGGTTTTTTTATCGACGATCACCGCATGACGATGACCGAAGGTTCCCCGTCGAGTATCTTGTCCGGCAAGTCGGATTGAGGTGCCTTCGGTGAGTAGCGATCCAAGGGCAAGAGCCTCACCCATTCCCCAGTCCACTTGGTTTGTGGCAACCATTTCAGCGCGGCGTTGCAGCTGCGGTAGCAAGCGAGGATGAACCGTAAATCCTTCTGGCATGTTGAGTTGGGAAGCAACTACGCGATCCACAACACTATGCGAGATACCAGTTGGCACATCAATTGATGGCGTTTGTGGTGCAAGAGTTTGTTGACCTTGCGCAACCACTTCGGTGGAACTTGCGTTGAAGTGCTCACCAGAAGATGCCTTAGTTGCTTGGAAGACTTTCTCTAGCTCGTCTTGATAATGCTTGAGTGCAGCTTCAGCTTCTTCAACGGAAATATCACCGCGACCAATGAGAGCTTCTGTGTACAACTTGCGGGTTGAGCGCTTTTGGTCAATCACTTCGTACATCAATGGTTGGGTTAATGAAGGATCATCGGCTTCATTATGACCACGACGTCGGTAGCACACCATGTCGATAACAACATCCTTATGGAATGCCTGTCGGTAGTCGTACGCCATTTTCGCAACACGCACAACGGCTTCAGGGTCATCGCCGTTCACATGGAAAATTGGCGCCTGAATCATGCGAGCAACATCTGTTGCATAAACACTTGTGCGGCTATAACGCGGTGATGTTGTGAAGCCCACTTGGTTATTGATAACTAAGTGGATTGTGCCGCCAACTCGGTAGCCCTGTAATTGACTAAATTGCAGAGTTTCAGCCACCACTCCTTGACCAGCAAATGCAGCGTCACCATGCATCAAAAGTGGCAATACCGAGTAAGACTCAGGTTCATTGATGAGGTCTTGTTTAGCCCGCACAATACCTTCGAGAACTGGGTTCACTGCCTCAAGATGCGATGGGTTAGCGGCCAGATAAACCTTCACGGTTTTACCATCTGGACTTGTGTAGTGACCTTCAGTGCCCAGATGGTACTTCACATCGCCGGAGCCTTGAACTGATTCTTCGCCGTAGTTGCCTTCGAATTCGTTAAAGATTCGTTCGTAACTCTTGCCTGCGATATTCGCCAATACATTAAGTCGGCCACGGTGTGGCATACCAATGCAGACTTCAGGTAATCCATCATGCGAGGCCAAGTACAAAATATGTTCCAACAGTGGAATTGCGCTCTCGCCACCTTCGAGGCTAAAGCGCTTTTGACCGACGTATTTTGTTTGGAGAAAAGTTTCGAAAGCTTCGGCTTCGTTGAGTTTGTGCAGAATGCGTAACTGTTCTACGCGATCGGTTTTTGCATGTGAAACTTCAACACGGTCTTGAATCCATTGCCGCTGCTCTGGATCTTGAATGTGCATGTATTCAATGCCGGTAGTGCGACAGTAAGCATCACGAAGCACACCAAGAATGTCGCGAAGCTTGGCAAAAGATGTGCCACCGAAACCACCAGTTGCAAATTCCCGATCAAGATCCCACAGGGTCATGCCGTGGCTTTCAATGTCCAGGTCTGAGTGTGTCCGAACTTGGTATTCCAGCGGATCGATGTCAGCCATCAAATGTCCACGCACGCGATACGCATGAATCATTTCCTGAATCCGTGCAGTCTTATCTAATTCATCATCATGTGAGGTGGCAATGTCTTGGGCCCAACGAATTGGTTCGTAGGGGATTCCGAGTGACTTGAAGATGTCATCGTAGAAACCAAATTCGCCAAGAAGTAGTTGATGAATGCGACGCAGGAATTCTCCAGATTGCGCGCCTTGAATAACTCGGTGATCATACGTGCTGGTCAATGTCATGATTTTGCTAATGCCGTTACGAGCCACAATGACTTCTGAAGCACCTTGCCATTCAGCAGGATATTCCATCGCTCCAACGCCAACGATGACACCTTGACCTTGCATCAAACGAGGAACAGAGTGCACTGTTCCAATCGTTCCCGGGTTAGTCAGGCTCACCGTTGTGCCTTGGAAGTCCTCGACTGCGAGTTTTCCTTGACGCGCCTTGCGCACTACGTCTTCGTACCCCGACCAAAATGTTGCAAAGTCCATCGACTCAGCGTGCTTAATGCACGGAACTAAAAGTTGACGAGAGCCATCCTCTTTTGCCAAGTCAATCGCAAGTCCGAGACCAACGTGCTGATGGCGGATGATGGCTGGCTTTTCCTCGAGCGTGGTATAGGCAACGTTCATATCGGGCACATCTTTAAGTGCACGGACAATCGCGTAGCCGATGATGTGCGTGAAACTAATTTTTCCAC
Source organism: Actinomycetes bacterium (assembly GCA_037131045.1). Classification (GTDB taxonomy): domain Bacteria; phylum Actinomycetota; class Actinomycetes; order S36-B12; family UBA5976; genus UBA5976. The sequence goes on along the minus strand of JBAXRV010000059.1, from coordinate 517 downwards.
CACGGTTGCGCGCCAAGTGATTGTTAATCACGATGCGGTTATCGACCATAAGTTTCGCTGGTACGGCACGCACGCTTGTTGCCGTGGGAACTTCCAGGCTAGCTTCCATGTTGACAACAACTCGGGCCGCAGGACCTTTGAGCTTTTCTGTGTCAGGCGAAGTGGTTGCAACTGGCGTGCTAGTCGGCACTACTGGAGGAGTAGCAATCGGTGCTGCAAGTGGTTCAACAACTGGCGGTGCTGTGATTGCTGAAACTGAAGCTGCCTTCGCTGCCGAATAGTCAGTCGGTGTGTAGTCCGCGAAGAACTCCCACCACGCTGGGTCTACTGATTCCTTGTCTTCGAGGTACTGCTGGTACATCTCATCGACGAGCCAATCATTGGCTCCAAACTGGGTCGGATTTGGACCGGACACCTGTGACCATCCTTCATATTGCGTAGTTCTAGCGTAGTAGCCGATTGGGCTGGACTAAAACGTGCAGTGAGCCGTGGCCTAGGGCACGCTAGTCACATGGCA
>JBAXRV010000058.1:0-10658 GCA_037131045.1 Actinomycetes bacterium | reverse complement strand
GGATGCGACTGCTCACTGATGAAGTGCACGAGCATGGCGCAGCGGTAATGATTCAGCTCTCACACCTTGGCCATCGCAGTAGTAACTACTCAGGCGAGTGGATTCCGACGATGTCGGCTAGTGCCGTTCGAGAAACCGCCCATCGTGCGTTTACTAAGGCCGCTGAAGTATGGGACATGGAACGTGTCAAAAATGATTACGTCGCTGCTGCGCAACGTTGTGTTGCAGCAGGTATGGACGGAATCGAGTTAATGATCTACGGACATTTCTTAGATTCATTTATCACCCCGTTTTGGAATCATCGAGAGGATGAATTTGGTGGCTCATACGACAATCGAATGAAGTATCCACTTGAAGTCATAAAAGCTATCCGCGCGGCCGTACCAGACGATTTTATTGTCGGTGCGCGTATCAGTTTCGATGAAGACAGAGAAAATGGACTGGAACTTGGGGAACTGCTGACCGTTGCTCAAGATGTCATCGACAACGGGATCGACTTCGTGAGTGCGTTGCGGTATTCAATTGATTCGGATGCGCGCCTAACAAATCTGATCCCTGTTATGGGAATGCCTTCCGCATCGCAACTTGAATTTGTTGGAGAAGTAAAAAACAAACTTCAAGTACCAATCATGCATGCGGCGAAGATTGCCGATGTGGCAACCGCTCGTTACGCAATTGAAGCGGGTTTGCTTGATCTTGTTGGCATGACTCGTGCACTGATTGCAGATCCTGAGCTTCCCAACAAAGTTATGAGCAAGCGCGAGGACCAAATTCGCCCCTGCGTCGGAGCCAGTATGTGCATCGACGGTATCTACACGGCGGGCGCCGCCTTTTGTATTCATAACCCTGCAACAGGTCGCGAACTTGAGTTGCCACAAGTTCATTCACATTCCAGCACTCCCAAAAACATTGTCGTAGTAGGCGGTGGGCCCGCAGGCATGGAAGCTGCGCGAATATTGGCAGAACGTGGTCACACAGTCACATTGCACGAAGCCAGCAATCGACTTGGTGGACAAATTTGCTTGGCAGTACGTTCGCCACGACGACGTGATTTGCAAGGGATCATCGATTGGCGAATCCATGAACTCAAGCGCCTAGGCGTCAGAGTTATTCTGAATAGTTTTGTTGAGTCTCAGGAACTAGTGAGTGCAGACGCAGACGTGGTCATCGTCGCTACAGGCGGGTTGCCATCCGAAAGTGACATTCCAGGTGCTCACTATGTCACCGATAGTTGGGATGTGATCTTGGGAGCCAAACGCATCGAAGGTGCTGTACTCATCTATGACGATCATGGCGGTAATCAAGCACTAGACCTTGCCGAGACGTTAGCTCGTGCTGGTGTCCAAGTCGAAGTTGTCTCGCCTGAGCGCACGGTGTCGCCGGATGTTGGTGGAATGATCGCAAGCCGGTATTTCAAAGATCTCGCTAAGTTGGGCGTAACGTTTACGATGCTGCGTAAGCTCACCTCCGTCGCCAAAACCGAAGATGGACTGTTTGAAGTGACCCTAGGTCTGGAAGATGAAGCCTGGGCAGAAAAGCGCATTGTCAATGCCGTCATCATCGAAAACGGCACCCAGGCTAATTCCGAAATTTACGACGAGTTGGTACCGGTCTCTAGCAACGGTGGAGAAGTTGTTCTCGAGGCTTTGCTCACTGGCAGTACCCAGACTGCGATACGTAACCCTCTCGGTAGCTTTCAACTGTTTCGAATCGGTGATGCAATTTCAAGTCGAAATATCCACACTGCGATGCTCGATGCAGCCCGAATTTGTCGAGGAATTTAGCAACACACCGTGTTTGAAGTGCCTGATTAACGCACGTTTTTGAATAAAAATCGGGTATTTCGGACTAGCCAGGAAGTCTCACACTAGCCTGAATCTCACGTACGTGATCTCAATCGGAATCACGTAGATGAGAAGGGATCGACACGTGTCGAATCAACAGAGTAATCAAGCCGAAGATTCTCGGCTCAGTGCTCTCGGGTACAAACAAGAACTGTCTCGAGTGCTATCGAAGTTCGGAAGTTTCAGTGTTGCGTTCACGTATTTGTCACCAATGGTGGGCATCTACTCGCTCTTTGTTCTAGGTATTGGCAGCGGTGGGCCTCGTTACATCTGGCTCATGCTTATCCCAGTTGTGGGCATGTACTTCGTCGCGATGGTTTTTGCCGAGTTGGGAAGTCACTATCCAATTTCTGGAGCGTTGTATCAATACGCTAAGAACTCAGTGAGCCCACGTTATGGCTGGTGGGTCGGCTGGTTCTATTCGATTTCGCTGCTCGTAACTGTTGCAGCCGTGGATACCGGTGTGGTTCCTTACCTCTCAGCAATTTTGAACTCTTGGTTCAAGATGTCTCTAGATCCGACACAGCACTCAACAATCATGGCATTGACTTTGATTCTGCTTGCGATTCAAACGATTCTGAATATTACGGGCGCCAAAGTTATGGGCCGCGTAGCTTCGTTTGGTTCATATGTTGAAATCTTCGGAACGATTGGTATCGCATTGATTTTGGCTGCGGCTGGATTCAATCACGGTTTCGGTTTCCTGTTCTCAACTAATGGTGCAGAGAATGTTGCTACAAATAGCCTGGGTGTTGATTTCGGTGGCCAATGGTGGCTTGGTGCAGCGCTCATTGCTGTGCTCGCTCATGCATTCATCTTCTACGGATTTGAATCTGCAGGTGACGTGGCTGAAGAAACTGTCAATGCCACGCATCAAGTTCCACGCGCGATGCGCCAGGCACTTGTGGCCGGTGCCGCAACTTCTTTTATTTTGGTTGCAGCACTTACTTTGGCTACTCCAAGTGATCCAGAAGGTTATGCAACAGCGACATCATTCGCTGGTGGCGTTCCTTTCATTCTGGAAAATGCAATCCATTCGTCGATTCTGCGTGACATTTTGTTGCTGGCCGTAGTGTTTGCGTTCTTCTCGTGTGGGTCGTCGATTCAGGGCGCGAGTGCTCGCATGCTGTTCTCGTATGCGCGTGATGGTGCAACTCCAGCTTCAAAGACACTTTCGAAGGTATCGCCACGTTTCCAGACTCCAGTGAATGCTCTTGTTCTTGGTGCCTTGATTCCGTTGGCTTTCACATTGCTTGTCAACGTGACGCCAAGTGCTGATATCAAGATTGGGTTCATCACTTACCCAGCGAACATCTCGGCACTCACATCACTTGTTTCATTTGGTGTCAGTGGTATCTATCTAGCCTTCTTCTTGACTGTGCTTGGAGCATTCATTGCTCGTCGCCGCGGTTGGAAGGCTGAAGGTGCCTACACACTTGGAAGCAAGGGAATGTTGGTCACAGTTGTGGCGTTGGCTTACCTGGCAATCATGTTTATCAACTTGGTGCTTCCATCGGGATTGGCGAGCCCACGTGGTGCGCTATTCAATCTGGATTGGGTAACCCTGCTAGTGATTGCGATCTTGGCCTTGATTGGTCTAGTCGTATTCCTAGCTGTGCCAAACAACCGCAAGAAATAGGGTTTATCCCTGACATTCTTGAAATGTTCAGGGAGTTCCTTAATAGAAAGAGCCCCTACCCGGTGTGGGTAGGGGCTCTTTCATCTCCCATTTGCAGCACGTAACGTACCCGCTGCAACGGTTCGAATGTACTTAGCTAGTTTCCACCAAGTTCTCGTCAGCATTAAGACGATCACCCATGCGCTTTGCAGTCTTTGGAGCTACGAGAACTCCGATAACTGCTAACAGAATCCAAGCAATGGTAATGATGTCGTATGCCTGGCCTGCGCCCGTGGTTGGAAGTGGGTACACGTTGCGGAACAATGTGTAAACCAAAATCACCAAACCAAGAACTGGGATGATGATTTCCCATTGTGCAACGCGCTTCTTGCCCGAGAAGAACAGGAAGCGGATTGCGCCGATTGTTGCTAGGCCGTAGGAGACCAGCAAAATCAAGGTACCGATAACACCAGATCCCACGAACACATCGAATGCTTTTGCACTAAAGGCGATCTTCCAGAAGATAGTGAATACAGCTACTGCTCCAGCTACCCAGTAAACAGCCGTTGTTGGAACCTTGGACTTCGCCGAGATCTTGGAGAATGTGCTGATTTCAGCATCGCGACCAAGAGCGAAGAGCAGACGTGCTGCACCGACGACGCAAGCAAGCAAGCAACCAAGTGCACTAATAGTGACACCCAGAGTGATGAGCACGCCAACCCAAGCGCCGATGTAGGCCTTACCAAGGTCTCCCAGCAATGAGCCAGAACCGACGAAACCCTTCATGCCTTCCTCGTTTGCGCCAAAGCCCATGACTTCGATTGCCGTTACGAAGGTGAAGTAAATACCACCGAAAATAACAACACCAAGAATTGCCTTAGGAATGTCGCGACGAGGAGCGTTAGCTTCTTCACCCATTGTTGCAGCTGCTTCGAAACCTGCGAATGACAAGAATCCAAAAACAACACCCAAGAAAATTGTGCTTGACCCGGTTCCGCTTGGAATCGAGAACACACTCATTGTGAATGTTTGTCCTGAAGGGGCTGTGCCGTTAAGTAGCTTGAAAAGCACAACAAGTGTTGTTAGAAGAATCAAGACAACAGTCGTGCCTTCAATCATCAACAGTAAACGTGTTCCGCGCTTCACGGATGAAATCGCGAGAGTCACAGTGAGTACAAGCCCAACTCCACCGATAAGGAACGGAATGATTCCAGCGCCAGCAGTGTCAGAAACAACACCGAGTTGATTGAGCAGCGCCGTACCGAATACACCCGTTGCCATTGTCGAAACGACAGAGTAGAAAGTGTAGGTTCCTAACAAACCCCAACCAGCGATGACACCGGTGCGTGGGCCAAGTGTCTTACCGACTAGGCCGTATACCGATCCTGCGTGGTTAAAAGATTGAGTTAATCGAATGAATCCGTAACTCACCAAAGCCACACCAATGGCAGCAATGAAGAATGCGAGTGGAACTGCAGTTCCGACAACACTCGCTGGACCCTGTGGGTTAATGTTTGCCGCCATTGACGGTGCCATAAGCGCCACTGATATTCCGATAACTTCCCAAATGTTCAAACTCTTGGAAAGTTTTTGATCATTTCCATGCATCTTGTTCTCCTCATTCTTTGCAACGGGGGTGTCACAAAAGGACGTTAGGTGAAATTATGGTGCTTTGACCCTTGGAATGTAGGGATTTCATCGAAAAAACCTTTAATTATCAGGCTATGGTTCCGCATTGTGGTCCTTTTGACGATTCACGTATGCTCGCCATTCTTGAAGTTCAAGATCGTTGGGATCGTCTTGTTGGACTTCTAGGATTGTTGGATTTTTGCGTTCTTGGTTCACCCGCCACACCATCCAAATTGTGATGCCCCCTAGAACTGGCCACTCCAACACGTACGACCAGCTTCGTTGATTCCCGCCTCGTGCTCGCCCATATTCAACCCAGGTCATGAAGATGCAGAAAAATATGCCAAAAACTATGAATCTGCCCCAAAACTTCTCGCTTCGAGGCTGCTTTTGTTGTTGCGGCATGGTCACAGACTATTCTCTTGCTCGGCCTTCCAAGCCGCATTGAATTCTTCGCCTCGTCGTTCTTCGTTTGTGAACCATTTCTGAACGGCTATCGCAAGCCATACGGCATCCACCACCATTGCCAGTGCCCACATTAAGGCGCCTGCAAGCTGTTGTTGATGTAATGCTTGTTGTTGCGATTGGCCGGCTAAAAATTGCGAATAGATTGGTTCCTTTTGTATGTAGATAAAGAAACCAATCATCGTTTCAGGAACCATCATGGCAAAAAGTGAAAAAACTCGGTGAGCGTGAGTCATCGTGCGGGTTTGCTGAGCGGTACCCAGGATCGGAGCAAAGTAGATGAAACCAGCCCACACTTGAATGATGGCCGAGACGCACTGTCCAACTAGCCCTAGTCGGTGAACGGTATCCGCACCAACAGGTGAATGTAGTAAGAGTAAAACTGAAACAAATGCAATCCATCGAGGTATCGCACGGTTCACAAACAATTGTTCAGACGCTATGAATGGTGGCTGGCTCAGTGCCTTACTTCGACGAGCTTGTACAACTATATAGAGCGGCACAATGCCCATAGTGAGTGCGAGTTGCGCCAAAAAATTGATTGGCAGATTGTGCACTTGGCTAGGGATTGTGGCAATCCAGAGCAAAGCGAGTGCAAAAACTACAACGTCAGCCAAGCCATGAGGACGCAATGCGGCGATGGCTTGCTCCTGTGGGTGTGAAGGATGTGACATCAATGTTGTCTTTCAGCGAAAAATTGAGCGTTACTTCGACACTACTCTTCAGAAAAGCCAATCAAATTGTGCATTTGTGAAAATCTTTTTCAAAGTCCCCATTACTCTGTTGCCTTTGTGCTAAAAATAGGCAAGAAATTTGTAAAACTAGGTTCCCATGAAAGGTAACAATGAAGCGAATTCTCGGGATTCTCAGCTTCGTTGGGTGTGCGGCGCTCTTTATTGGCCTCATCGCAATGTATTTGTTTGCGCAATCCACACCTGCGCCAGTTTTGGCGGCGCAGGTGGATGGAGTGGTAACGACATCGCAAGGTGTTCTGCCACACGCGTTTTTAGAGCTAAACACCTATCCAGACGGCGAAGCGCCAGAAAACTTCAACTCAGATCATTCCCCACATTCGGATTGGGTGAGTTACGGTCCAAGCACCACACTGCAAGTGCCAGCTCATTCATTAGTGACAATTCAAATTACCAATTACGACGGCGGCGAAGTCCTGAATAACGATTTCTTTGCAAGTGTGAGAGGAGTTGAAGGTCAGGCCATCATGAATGGGCAGCCGTTTACCTCAATTTCACCAGAACACGTTGGGCACACTTTTACACTGCGTCCAGCACCTGCAAATACGACGTCAGATCTTTTCGTGAGCGTTCCATTACAGGCAGTGGCTGAAGAAGACATGCCAGAAAGTGGCTACACAACTAAACCAAATGTTGTGACGTTTTCATTTGTTGTTGGAGAGCCAGGGGAATTTTTCTGGAACTGTGAATACCCATGCGGTGACGGCACTTACGCCAAATTCGGTAGCGCAATGTCGGCTATGCGTTACATGGCAGGAACGTTGACAGTCGTATGAGTCCAGTTTCAGTATCGACGCGTATTCGACATTTCACTAAGCGCACTTACGTTCGCCATGTCTTTTTGCTGTGGGTTTTCTTCACGATCATCGTTGGGTTATTTGCACCGTTGCAGTCCAAGCTGATGGGACCAGCCGCTTCCACACAAATGGAAGTTGTTCAGGAAACAATGACCTTGTTCACCTACATGGCCGCACCGGTCGCTGGGTTAATTTTCGCAGTCGTTGCCTACAGCCTGCTGGCGTGGCGCAGTAAAGGCTTTGTTGCTCCTGAGTATGAAGGTACGAGCAGCCGCGGCAACGGTCCAACCACCGTTGCCTGGATGTTGGTCTCGAGTTTGCTATGTGTTGTGCTGCTTATCTGGGGCTTAGCTGAAATGGCAGATGGCCAGACTGCTCGTGGTGATGAACGGGCGCGGATCATTAACGTCACAGGGAATCAATGGGTCTGGAACTTTGACTACATAGAAAACGGCTCTGTTCGTTCCCAAGAGCTTTATCTGCCCGTCAATGAACCCGTCTTGTTTCATGTGACATCTGTAGACGTTAACCACTCTTTTTGGATTGTTCAGATGGGTGTCAAAGTGGACGCGAATGCGGGCGTCGTTACCGATATGCGTGTCACTCCAACGCTGATTGGTGATTTTGATATTCGCTGTGCCGAGTTGTGTGGCTTAAACCATTCGGCAATGTTTACTAAGGTGCACGTCGTATCCCAAGGTGATTACTTGGCCTGGATTCTCAAGAATGGGGGCCATCAGTAGTGACTCATGCAGCTGATGTAAGCAGCGCTACAACTCACAAAGGCTTGATGCGCAAACTAAATGTATGGACTGGCATCGTGTTTGGTGTCATCGTAGCTGTGGCCGCGCACTACCTAGCTAAGCGCTACATCCCAATGGGTGCTGATGAAACCGGCACAGTATTAATGGACCGAGTTGTAATCACCACAATGTTTGGTTGGACTCTCGGCTTCATGGTCGGCGTTGGGGCATTCGTTGGACCGTATCGCTGGATGATGAATCGCGACTTAGACCATGACGATCAAATGTGGCTAGCGGGCAAAGATGCGGGTATGGCTCGGTATTTCCGATTCACAACTGATCATAAAGTTGTCGGCATTCAGTACCTGGTCATGACTATGGTTCTTTTCGCCGTCGGCGGCACGATGGCAATGATGATTCGCACGCAACTCATGCATGCAGATTCAACTTTCTTGAATAACACTTGGTACAACACATTGGTCGGCATGCATGGCATCATCATGATCATTGCGACCATCATCATGGTCAGTGGCCCATTTGGTAATTTCGTCTTGCCAATCATGATTGGTGCTCGAGACATGGCATTTCCTCGACTCAACGCATTGAGTTTTTGGTTAATTTTTGCAGCTGTACCTGTGTTGCTCAGTGCGCCATTCTTGGGGGGCATCTCTACTGGCTGGACCGCTTACGCACCGCTATCAACTCAGGCACCCGCTGGCATGGACGCATACATTGTCACGATTATTGTTTTTGCCATATCGAGCGCGGTAGCAGGAGCAAACATCACAACGACTGCAGTCACCATGCGTGCTCGTGGTATGACGTGGAACCGCACACCAATTTTCGTATTTGGAACCGTGGCCAGCGTGGGTGTAGCAATTCCGGCATTCCCGATGTTTATGGCATCACAAATTTTTAGTGGTTTAGATAGAACTCAGGGAGCTGCCTTCTACGACGCTGCAAATGGTGGATCTGGATGGTTATACGCGAACCTGTTCTGGCTGATGGGACATCCAGAGGTCTACGTGATTTTGTTGCCAGCTCTTGCAGCACTGCTGGAACTCACACCGGTATTTTCTCGTTCGCCATTGTTTAGTTTTAATAGTGCAGTCGGCGGTATCGCCGGTATCACGGGCTTGAGCATGCTCGTATGGGCCCACCACATGTACGCCTCAGGCTGGGCACCTGACCTCAATGGTCCGTTCATGCTAACCACTGAACTGATTTCCATTCCGACAGGCATGTTGTTCTTAGTGTTTATCGGAACCATTTGGCGTGGTCGAGTATGGGGACGACTACCCATGCTTGCGGTATACGCGATGCTCTTCAACTTCTTAATTGGTGGGTTGACCGGCATCTACATGTCAGACGTGCCAGTTGACTATGCGTTGCATGGTTCGATGTACATCACAGCTCACTTCCATTACACCCTGATGGGTGGGGCACTCACTGGCATGATTGGCGCGACTGCTTACTGGTTCCCGAAAATGACTGGCCGCATGCTCAATGAAAAAATTGGCATTCCCGCTTTTGTGATTATGCAGGTTGGCTTCAATGTGACATTCATGGGAATGTTCTTAGTTGGACTTCAAGGTCAACAACGAAGAGTAGCCCACTACGACAAGTTGTTTGAAAATGGGAACTTCATTTCAACAATGGGAGCGTACACAATCGGATTCGGCGCTCTCATGTTGTTGTACACGGTGATCACATCGTGGCGACGCGGTGAAGTAGCTTCTGATAATCCGTGGGGAGCTAAGACGTTGGAATGGATGGTTCCAACCCCGGTTCCTTTGGAAAACTTTGAAGTGCCGCCTGTTGTCACCAGTGATCCTTACGGGTTTGGTGGCCCTGATGCTTACGACCTCGAGTACGAAGCAGATCGTCGACCGAGTGATGACTTAGAGACAGAACGGGTGTAACCATGACAATGACACATACTTCGACGCCCCATCACGAAAGTCCTGACACTGTTGGTCGCCGCGACCGAATGGGCGTCATGCTGCTTATTTTTGCGGACTTAGCATTTGTGCTCAGCTTGGTATTTACCTGGTTTTATCTTCGTACCCAAAATACAAACAACCACTGGATTCCAGACGATGTGACAACAGCATCGCAGTCCGAAGGTTGGACAGTAACTGGCGTAGCGATTGTGTCCTCAGCACTGGCGTACTTAGGTTTGCGGGCAATTCGTAAAAATTCGCAAAGTCAACTTCTAGGATTTTTTACGTTAGCGTTTGTGACCATCGTTTTGGATTTAGTTCTTCAGTTACGCGCATTGCAACATTTTCCATTCCACATGAGCAACGGAACGTATGCCTCAACAATGATTGCTTTGGCTGGCGCAAACGTGTTCCACTTGGCGTTAACGTGCTTCCTGGGTCTTGGGATGGTCAACCGCATTCGTCAACATCGATATTCCTCGGAAGATCATTTTCACGTGCTCATTGTGACGTATTGGTGGATTTGGGTTTCCACTGCCGCGGTTATTACATCCTTAACGACAATGGCAACTCACGCCTAAATTTGACCGTTGAAATATTCGGTAAAACCTAAAGGCGCTCCATGGCTGCTTGTCGCAGTTGGGATGCTGATTTTCCTGCTCATCTCAGCGGGTGAAACAACACACAAGGTGCTTCCTGGAATTACTCCAGTTCCAACGTCAACATTATGGATTTTGCCCATCGCCAGACTTTTCTGTGATTTGGCTTCGGTTGCAGTAGTAGGTGGATTCCTAGTCGGTGGCTTCTTGATTCCGTATGGCCGTTCTGCGTCGTTGAACCAAATCGGGCCATTTATTAATTGGTCGG
>JBAXRV010000057.1:0-10855 GCA_037131045.1 Actinomycetes bacterium | reverse complement strand
ATTATTTTGTGCGCTAAAGAAGAACTGCAGTTCTATCGCGAAATCATTTCCTCAGCTGAGGGTAAATTTAATCTCAAGTAACTAGTAACGCGGCGCAATTGATTTTGGCAACGCTGCAATGTCTGCTAAATCTTGCGCAGTAAGTACAACATTGACTGCAGCAACATTTTGTTCAAGCCATTTGCGTCGTTTCGTTCCTGGAATCGGCACAATGTGATCGCCCTGTGCCAAAACCCAGGCCAGTGCAATTTGCGCAGGAGCCACATCATGTCTGGCTGCAACAACAGCGATGCCATCAACAATCGCTTGATTGGCTGCAAGTGCTTGCGTCGTGAATCGAGGATTATTGCTACGGAAATCGCCTTCAGTCACGCTCTGCGCTGTAATGGTTCCGGTGAGAAAGCCGCGTCCCAAGGGAGCAAACGGCATGAACCCAATGCCATTATCTCGAGTGAATTCAAGTACGCCATTGTCGACATTGTCACTAGTCCAGATTGAAAATTCACTCTGCACACTGGTCACAGGATGAATCGCGTGGACTCGCGCAATCTCGTCAACACTGACTTCCGATAAGCCCAAAAACCGAACCTTCCCCTCAGTAACAAGCTGCGACATCGCGCCCCAGGTTTCTTCAATAGGTACTTCTGGATCGACCCTGTGAAGTTGATAGACATCAACGTAATCAGTCCCAAGTCGCTTGAGTGAATCCTCTATCGCAGAACGCACATACTCGGGCTTACCATTACGCCCGTACTCCGTCGGCCCAATTGGTGTTAGGCCCACTTTGGTCGCCAACAGCACTTTGTCGCGTAGCCCATCTTTGACCAGGTACTCGCCAAGAGTTTCCTCATTCGTATACGGTCCGTACACATCAGCGGTATCAAACAATGTGACGCCGCGTTCTACAGCAAGGTGAAGCGTGGCTCTACTTTCCATAGCATCGGCGTCAGCAACGTTGTATCCCCAAGACATGGGCATACAACCCAAACCAATTGCGCTTGTTTGCAGTGGACCTAGGTGGCGAGAAGGCATCATAAGAAAGAGCCTATGGCCTAAAGTTGTGACTAAGAGATGGGAGTACGTCATGAGTGACATCACTATGTATGGAGCGCAATGGTGTGGCGATTGCCGCAGATCAAAGCGCCTTTTGGACGAACTCAATGTGGAATACACCTACATTGATCTGGAACAGAATCCGGAAGAGACTGAAACCGTGGTTCGCATCAACGGCGGAGCGCAATCAATTCCTGTGATTGTTTTTGCTGACGGTTCACACCTGACAGAACCTAGCGATCCGGCACTGCGCGACAAGCTCACCGAAGTCGGCGCTCTCTAACAACGTGTCCTTAGTGCTCACAACGCGCTGACTCATTTAAAAAACTGTCGTCCCCCACAGCAATTTTCAACGAGTACAAGACGATTTGAAACGTTTAGAAAATAAGGTCATATCGTCTGAAGGTTTCATCTTGCTTCCAACCCCGCGCTTCATATAGGGCTTGGGCTGGCGTGTTGTCATGAGCAGTGCGAAGAAAGACTCGGGTTGCTCCAGCTTCTTTGGCTGCAGCCTCCGCAGTATTCATGAGGGCGCTTGCGATGCCCTTGCCCCGAACCGAAGAATCAACGAATAGATCATTGAGCAGCCAAATGGCGCTCAATGAGACTGTTGAAAATGTTGGGTACAGCAATGTGAAACCAACTGCCTTTCCATCAAGGCGAGCGATGAACGCTACTGCCTCGTTATTGGCAATCCGTTGGCTAACAAATGCTGGACTACGCTCACTTGGATCTTGTTTGTAAAAAGCCCTATATGCCTCGATGAGCGGCAGTAAGTCGTCAAGGTCACTGTCTGTGACCCGAGTGATCTGTGTCATGCGCCTAACCCTAACTTGTAGTCTGGATACCTAATGAAAGCGTATCGAGACCTATTACGGATAGCAGGAGTCAAACGACTCCTATTGAGCGCCTTTCCTGGCCGCCTTGCTTACTCGATGATTACGCTGTCAACATTCTTCTTTGTGCAACACACGACACATTCGATCACGGTTGCGGGTTTAGCTACAGGCGCCGAGACAGTGGCATCGAGTCTGACTGCGGGCTTTCGTGGACAAGCAATCGATAAGTTCGGTCAAACTCGACCGTTAAGTATCTTCGTGCCTGGTTGGGTCACCATGCTTGTTGTTTTGTCGACGCAACACTCGACCGCTGGAATTTTGATTGTCTGCGCATTGGTTGGTTTCTCATCGCCCCCAATCAATTTGTCAGCTCGTCCGTTGTGGCGGGCAGCTGTAGGTGCCGAAAATTTGCGTACTGCATATGCAGTGGATACCACCATGATGAATGCCACCACTGTGATCGGACCCGTGATAGCCACCTCTATTGCATTGAGTTTGGGTGCACCGGTCGCTCTGTGGGTTACCGCAACCCTGATGTGCATCGGTGGCGTTGCCATGATTTCTATGCCGCTGTCGCGCACTTGGGTTCCAGAAACAGTAGCTACCGAAGTGCGTGAACTGTTACGCAATCGGCCCTTCCAGTTACTCGCCATCGAAGGAATGATTTTTGGAATCGGTTGGGGCGTACTTGAAATTGCCATTCCATCGATGGCAACGCTCAACCATGTTCCACACCTGGCTGCACCCATGTTGGCTACTCTGTCGGCTTCGAGTATTTTCGGCGGGCTGTTGATCGGTGGTCGCAAGTCTGCGATCACACCGCTGCGAGGCTTTAAGGTGTCGAGTGTTTTTGTATGTCTTGCCGCAGCACCACTAGCGTTCACGCATCCAGGCTGGTCTATGGGTGTGTGCTTAGGATTCCTTGGCCTGTCGTTGGGATTTGGCATGGTGTATCACTGGGAAGTAGTGGAAGCTGTACGTCCACCAGGATCGGCAACAAGTGCACAGGCCTGGCTATGGACGATGGAAGGCTCCATGCTGGCGGTTGGCGCAGCGCTAGGTGGCTACGTCGTGGAACACATCAGTCCAACTGTTGCCTTGGCCAGTGTGTCAGGTTGCTTAGTTGCCTCGTGTGTCTTTATTTGGTTTTTTGCTGCGCCTCGGCTTCGCGGCGCTGATCAGCAACTGTCGTCAATCCAAAAAGTTGACGCACTTGGCGACCTTGACGCAGACATTGCAAAATCGATGTAGTTCGCATTACGAACAATCGAACGTAGTCTCTCCGATATTTCTCGTGCAAGAAACGATATCTGTGTATAACGGTTTCATAATGTGGAAATTAGAATGTGTCAGCAAGGCACTGCGAGTTGCATGCGACACATTTTCACATTCATAATTCTCAAAATTCTCACAAACACACATCAAACCAAAAACTACTTACCGAACACTTACTTTTCGAAAGAGAGAACACGTGTGAGGTGTGCTAATTTTACAACTGAGCACTTCACATTAACCAAATTTTTCTAAATCATCGTCACAGTTGAGGAGACGTAGCACAATGGCACCTACCAAATCACGCAGTAAGAATGTCACCGGACTCGATTGGCTTCGTGCCCGCATGGACAAACTGGGCTACCGCTCATTAGAAGAAGTCGCAACACAGATCGGTATCAACCGCGGAAATCTCTACCGATATTTTTCGCTTGAAACACGCCCGAGTGTGGCTTTACTTCCAGATCTGTGCAACGCATTAAAAGCATCGCCTGCAGAGATTCTCAAGGCGTTAGAAATTCTAGGGCCGGACGATCGCCTGTGACCCATAGGTCACACAAGGATCGACCATGGTCACCATTTCTTGACCATTTGCATTACGAATAAACACTCGCGAGTGGGCTAAGTCATCTGAATACAGATTTGAGACGGCCCACTCAACAGCTTCATGCAAATCCGAACGACACAGATTGACAGCATCAACGACGTCTTGGCTTGATGCGACATTTATACGAACAATGGGACCAGGAAGTCGCTCCACAAATGGTTCAACAAGATCATCACGAATCGCAATTTCAATCACAAGAGATCCCTACTCCAGCAACAATGCGTTGCTAATAAGCATCTTAGACTTGGCGTCCTCATGTTGCAATTCAACACCTATGCTCTGACATTCGATTCCTGTCTCCAAATGGGCCAAAAATTGCCTGTTGCTAGAGTGAGACGGTGAGCCAACATCATCCCGTTCGGGCCCAAATCCGCTCGAGCGGATACTTCAATCGAATAGGGCCAGGAATTGTTACTGGCGCAGCTGATGACGATCCCTCGGGCATCGGTACTTACTCACAAACTGGCGCAGCATCGGGCTACTCAACGCTCTGGGCCGCACCTTTTCTTTTACCTTTTGCATTTGCCATACAGGAAACCTGTGCCCGAATTGCATTAGTCACCGGCGAGGGTTTAGCCCGAGTCATCAAGCGACGCATGCCTACCTGGGTGCTGTATCTGACGGTTTTCTTAGTGGCCTTGGCCAACACAGTAAACATCGCTGCAGATTTAAGTTCAATGGCAGCAGTGGTACGCATGTTCATTGCCGTCCCACAACTTCCCACGGTATTGGCAATTGCGATCCTGGTTGCAATTGCCGAAATCGTCATCCCCTACCATCGATACGCTCGGGTTCTTCGGTGGCTCTGTTTGTCGCTTTTGAGTTACATCGCAGTGTTGGCGATTGCAAAGGTCGACTGGCAACAGGTTGGTCAGGGGTTAACACATGTCAACTTGTCAGTTACTCATCCCACACGAATAGCAGTTGCCACGCTCATCGCCCTAGCGGGAACTACTATCTCCCCATATCTTTTCTTTTGGCAAGCAGCGGAAGAAGTTGAAGAAGGCGGACTTGCACCAGATATTTCTGCATCACACATTCACGCAATGCGTGGCGACGTATTTGCTGGAATGTTATCTGGAGTGTTTGTCATGTTTGCGATTATGACTACCACCGCCGCAACATTACATACCGAGGGAATTTTTGACATCACTTCGCCCGAACAAGCTGCAGCAGCTCTCAAGCCAATTGCTGGAAGCTTTGCAGGCGCTCTGTTCGCCTTAGGAATCTTGGGCACAGGTTTATTGGCTGTGCCTGTACTTGCAGGTTCCACGGCGTACGCAGTCAGCGAAGCGATGGGCTGGAAAGAAAGCTTGGAGCGTAAACCAAGTCAGGCAAAGCAGTTTTATGCCGTCATTGCAGTTTCTATGGCACTTGCGATTGCGTTGAACTTCTTAGGGATTAATCCGATGCGCTCACTTGTTGTGGCCGCATTACTCAACGGTTTATCTGCACCGATACTGATGTTCATTATTTGGCGACTGGCGCGCGATCACAGACTTCTCGCAGACTGGGTGTCTCCGTGGTGGTCCACACTTTTGGTGGGCACTGGCGCGCTACTCATGGCAGCGCTACCAATCCTGTGGCTATTTGCTCGCTGAGCCTGTCAGTTTCCACGCACTAGGAAGTGCCGCGCCTGCAGCAAGAGCCTTGAGCGCGTCACCAATCAAAAATGGAATCATTCCCGCCACAATTGCATCGCGCACCGACATGTGTGTTGCGAATGACAACCACGACACACCGAGTACATAAATAACAGCGGTTCCAGCAACATAGGAACTCACTGTCGCGACCACTTGGCGAGTAGCGCCGCGTTCTGCAATCCTGCCGACTACGTAGGACGCAGCCACGAAACCAACGATGTAACCGCCTGTTGGTCCGGTGATAGACGACATGCCCGATGCTCCGCCAGCCAGAACTGGTGCTCCTGCAACCGCAAGAACCACGTAGATGACTTGAGCGATAACAGAGCGTTCAGCACCGAGTGCAGCTGCACCCGCGAGTACGGCGAAGGTTTGCAGAGTGAGCGGCACGGGGGTAAAAGGCAACGGCACAGACACTTGCGCGCACAGCGCCGTGAATAGGGTCAGCCCTAAAACCAGGGTGACATTCTTAACAACTGACTTTTCGGCCCATGAATCAACGACAACTGGACCCGCAACCTCAGAACTCATGTCAAAACCTTATCGCTTTACTCGGTAACCTTGTTCTCAGGAGTGTGAAATGAAGCATTATGACAAAGCAGAAATCGATGCAACGCTGACTTTTCCTGCATTAATTGAGGTTCTGCACCGAGCTTTTTCGGCCCAGTGGACCACGCCCGACCGGATCCATCTGACGATGTCCGTAGATCCAGAAAAGTACATGCTTTTGATGCCGTCCTGGACCGGTGGCGACACAGACTCTTATGCAGGTATCAAAGTGGTTGCAAGTCATCCCCAAAATGCCGCGCTTCATAACCTGCCGAGTATCCACGGTTTGTATTACTTAATTGACGGCACCACAGGCGCTCCCCTTGCCACGATGGATGGCACTCGCATGACCGTATGGCGTACATCGGCTGCCTCAGCGTTAGCAAGCACGATGCTGTCTCGACCCGATAGTTCAGTCCTTACGATGATTGGCACCGGCGCGCTTGCCCCCTTCATGATTCGGGCGCATATGGCTGTGCGTCCCATTACAGAGGTTCGTTTATGGAATCACAATATTCGCAACGCCCACGTACTAGCCGAGCAACTTCGCGCTGAAGGACTTCCTGTGACGTCGCACCCTGACTTAGTGTCGGCGGTTGAAACAAGCGACATTGTGAGTGCGGCCACGTTGTCTTACACACCTTTGATTTTTGGAAAGTGGCTTCGCCCTGGAACTCACGTCGATACTGTTGGCGCTTTCACGCCTGATCGACGCGAGACTGACGACGAGCTCATTCGCAAAGCACGTCTGTTCTGCGACAACCGTTGGGGTGCAACACACGAAGGTGGCGATTTGGCCATGCCGCTTGCAGACGGAGTTATCACCCAAGAGGACATCGTCGGAGATCTAGCGGATTTATGCCAAGGAAAAGTTTCTGGGCGACAAAGTACCGATGAAATTACTTACTTTAAATCAGTGGGCATCGCAGTTGAAGATTTAGCTGCAGCAATTTTGATTCATGAATCTGGCTCACGTGTCTAAATCTGTTAATCAAGATCAATCGCCGTATGCGGATGCTGTCGCTCGTTACGCACAGCGAAACATCAATCGGTTAGCCACACCCGGACATCAAGTGTCTCAAGCCGCACAACCATTCCTCTGGGACTTCTTTGGCCCAGACCTGTTGCAGCTCGATGTACCCGCGTTAGTCGAAGGAATCGATTACGGACCGTATCCAACGCCATACGAGCAGTCGCTCGAGTTAGCCGCGCACGCATGGGGCGCACGACGGACTTGGTTTCTCACAAACGGAGCGTCAAAGGGAAACCTGATGACTTGCGTAGCTTTAGGCAGCATGGGTGACACCATCGTGCTACAGCGCAGTATGCACTCCAGCGTTATCGACGGGTTAGCGTTTAGCGGTTTGAATGCCCACTTTGTGTTCCCATCGGTTGACACAGATCTTGGCGTGGCCAATGGCGTTACACCTGAATCTTTAGACAAAGAGCTCACCGCAGCAAAAGCCACAGGCGCTCAAGTGTGCGCTGCCTATTTGGTGACTCCTAGTTACTTCGGGGCTGTTGCAGATGTTGCAGCACTGGCTCGAGTCGCTCATGGACACGGTGTACCACTAGTTGTTGACGAAGCGTGGGGCGCACATTTTGGCTTCCATCGAGGGTTGCCCAATAACGCGATTCGTCTTGGCGCTGATGTGGTTATCAGTAGCACACATAAACTTGGCGGAAGCTTTAGCCAATCAGCGATGCTTCATCTTGGTGACACGGAATACGCCGACGCTTTAGAGCCATTACTTGAACGCTCATTTCGATCTTTTCAATCAACAAGTGTGAACGCTTATTTACTGACGTCCCTTGATTTAGCGCGTCGCTCGCTTGCTACTCGTGGAGCACAGTCCATCGCAGCATCCTTAGATGGTGTGGCGCAGATGCGCAGTGAATTCGCGCGTCTAGGACGTTTTGCTGACATAGCGCCGACTCTTATGAGTTATCCCGATGTCATTGGTATTGATCCTCTTCGGGTGGCAATTAACACGCGCGTGGGTGGAATTAGCGGCCATGAGGCGCGTTCGATACTTCTTGATCAATTTGGTACCCACTGCGAGATGGCAACGTCATCCACAGTGGTCATGCTTATCGGTGCGGGTGTTGCTCCACGCGTCGCAGAGACCATCGCGGCTTTCCATGAGTTGGCGGAAAATTACGATGCCCTGCCAAGCGACGCAGCGCTCGAACTTCCGCGCTCCGGTGATCGGGTGTCACGAGTGCGCGATGCCTATTTCGCTAAAACCCAAATTGTTTCCGCCAAGGATGCCGTCGGACGAGTGTCGGCTGACAGCGTCGCAGCCTATCCCCCAGGTATCCCTAACTTGCTACCGGGCGAACTCATTACTGCTGAGACGGTGGACTTTTTACAAGCGACAATCGCAGCGCCATTCGGTCACGTTCGTGGTGGCGCATCACCGGACATGACATCGTTTCGAGTTGTACTGAACTAAATATCGAAGTTCGTTACCTGGGCTATTGGTGAGGCACTCACACATTACGCATTGCTTGGGTCAACACCAAAAAGTAACCGCATTGCCACTGCGCGGGATCGACGCGTCGTGCGCATGTAGTCCTCAAGTAACTCTTGACCCGCTCGCGAACCGTATCCCATTGCGTGCGCTAACCGCGACAATTCAATCGGATCCTTCGGTAGTGATTCTGCTTGTCGTCCACGCACCAGCATCATGCTGTTTCGGATACTGGAAGCAAGTAACCACGCATCACGCAACGCTTTGACATCATCAATTGCAATGAGCGCCAAGTCCGATGCCGCCTGAAGCGCAACAAGCGTGCGAGTAGTACGTAACCGGGAATGTTCAAAACCGTGTTGCATCTGCACAATTTGTACAACCCACTCAACATCCGAAAGTCCACCAGGACCGAGCTTGAGATGAAGCGCGGGATCTGTGCCTCGTGGCAAGCGTTCCGATTCCATGCGCGCTTTCAGTCGACGAATCTCAAGCAGCGCCTCGTGAGTAAGCCCAGCCTGCGGGTAGCGCACCGAATCAATCAGGGTGATGAAGTCGGCCGCTAAGTCACTGTCACCCGCAGCAGGTGCAGCGCGAAGCAACGCTTGCGACTCCCACGGCGAGGACCACCGTTGGTAGTAGGCACGATATGAATCCAAGCTGCGCTCTAATGGTCCGTTCTTACCTTCGGGACGTAAGTCCGCATCAATGAGTAGCTCCGGGTCGGTGCTCGGAATCATGAGTAATGTGCGAAGTTCATTTGCGATCGCGTGTGCATCGATTGCCGCTTTGCTAGAAGCAACTTCATTGTGTTGCTGTGTTGATTCATACACAAACATCACGTCGGCATCACTGCCAAAACCTAACTCTGCGCCGCCATAGCGACCCATGGCAATCACACTGAATGCAGGTGGGTCAGAAAGTGTCTTCGAGATGGCATTCACAGCACCAGAAATGACTGCGTCATTGACGCTACTCAAAGCAACACCGACTGCTTCTACATCAATAATGCCCACAAGTTGCGCGGCACTAATGCGAAACAGTTCACGGCGACGCATGGCTCGCAGCGCATTGACTGCATCATGAGGCGTTGCGTGACGAGCCACAGTCGCCTGGGCTTCATGCAACAGTTCTTCACCAGTTCGTGGAATCAGCGCTTGATCATCGGCGAGCAAGTTCACAGAATCCGGAGAACGTAACAACAAGTCAGATGCGTACTTGCTCGTTCCCAAAATGGTCGCTAGCCGCTGGCCAGTGACGGACTCATCGCGTAGCAATCGCAGAAACCATGGCGTGGTGCCTAGTGCTTCAGAGACTCGTCTGAAACCAAACAGGCCCGAATCCGGATCAGCTGTTTCGGCAAACCACTCCAACATGACAGGTAACAAGGTCCGTTGAATTGCTGCACGACGAGTCACGCCTGCGGTGAGTGCCTCAAGGTGTCGCAATGCGCCCTCGGGATCGCGGTAACCAAGTGCTTCGAGTCGCGCTGCAGCTGCTGCAGGTGTCAGGCGAGCATCGTCGCTGTTGAGACGAGCGACAGCATCGAGCAACGGTCGATAGAAAAGTTTTTCATGGATTCGGCGAACTTCTCGAGCGTGCTTCTTCCATTCCGCAATGAGTTCGTCGACTGGTTCTTGAACGAATCCCAATGACCGCCCGATACGGCGCAGTTCAGCATCGTCTGTGGGCACTGTGTGAGTTCGACGCATTCGTACTAATTGGATGCGATGTTCAAGGGTGCGTAAAAATCGATATGCGCTGGTTAACGTAGCGGCATCATCGCGTCCCACATATCCCCAGATGGCAAGTTGTTCCAACGCAATCAATGTGTTGGGGTTACGCACCATCACGTCACTGCGCCCATGGACCATCTGGAGTAATTGCACGGCAAACTCCACGTCGCGCAAACCGCCACGTCCCAATTTAAGTTCGCGTTCGGCTTCCTTCGCCGGAATGTGGTCCATCACTCTTTGGCGCATAGTCTGAACAGATTCAACAAAGCCTGGTCGCCCCGCGGCTTGCCAGACAAACGGCGAAACCGATGCAACAAACTGTTCTCCGAGTTCGGCATCTCCTGCCATCGGTCGCGCTTTGAGAAGTGCCTGATATTCCCAGAGTTGCGCCCAACGTTCGTAGTACTCCACATAACTCGATAACGTGCGCACCAGGGCACCGGCTTTACCTTCGGGTCGCAGATTTGCATCAACGTCCCAAATTGCGCCTTCTGCCGTTACGGTCGAGCAGGCTTGCATAACGAGTTTTGCTATGTCTGTTGCACGCTGGTCCGCAGGTTCGGCGACAAACATGACATCCACATCGCTGATGTAGTTCAATTCCCGAGCACCACATTTTCCCATGGCAATCACAGCGAATCGGACATCGTTGGAATGTGGAACAAGAACCTGCGCTAAGTGC
>JBAXRV010000056.1:0-11409 GCA_037131045.1 Actinomycetes bacterium | reverse complement strand
ATTTCCTTGTGGGTAAGTGGTTCGCGGGCTTCGGTTGCTTGATCAGCTGGTGACGACATTAATTGGCACGCTTTCTTTGGGACAACTGTTCAACACTAGCCGTTTTGTTGAAAGTTCAACAGTTGCGAAAGCGTCGCAACCCACCAAAATGGGGTTTTTCATTATGGGCTTAACCAAAATCACCTTTAGGGTGCGTCTTTACAGGTGACTCCCGCAGGGGCTTGCCCCGTCAAATAAAAGTTGTCCACGTATTTGTCGATGCACGCAGAGCCTTGGAAATAAGCGGTATGTCCATCACCATCCATTGTGAGAAGGACTCCCTTGCTCAGTTCCTTGGCTAAGGCAACGGCCCATGGATAAGGCGTTGCGGGGTCGTTAATTGTGCCAACGACCAAAATTGTTGGTGAACCATCGGCGGTAATTTTCTTTGGTGCACCGGTTGCTGGCGCAGTCCAATTCAGGCAAGCCAAGTTGCCCCAAGCGAGGTAGTCACCAAAGACAGGTGCCTTCTTTTGCCACTCAGGCACTAACTTTTCGATGTCGGCAACGCTCGGGCGATCAGGTCGGTCAATGCAGTTGACAACCATGATGGCATCGTTGGAGTTATCTGTGAATTGTCCACTTTGGTCTCGACTCGTGTAGAAGTCCAGACTCTGCCCCATGGCTTCATAGTCACCGTTAAATGCGTCGGTCATTGACTGGCGAAGTTCGGGCCAGCCGTACACCTTGTCGTACAACGGACCAATCACTGCAGTTACAGCCATGGCTTGGGTAAATTCCCGACCATCTGCGAGTTGCCCCGGATGCGAGTCGAGCTTATTGAGGAAATCAAGAACTTCCTTAACTCCTTGCGAACCACCAGACTTCAAAGGACAGTCAGCCTTTTTGACACAGTTCGCAACCCAACGATTTAGCGCGTTATCAAAACCAATCGCTTGTCCCAAATTTAATTCCTGATTTGTCAGAGCGGGATCAACTGCACCGTCAAGCATCATGCGTCCAACTTTTGTTGGAAACAGATCTGCATACGTAGCGCCGAGGAAAGTTCCATAACTCTTGCCAAGCCAATTTAATTTCTCATCGCCGAGTGCTGCGCGCAAAATATCGATGTCTTTGGCTGCACTCACGGTATCCATAAATTTCATTAGCTCAGGTGACTTTTGTTTACACTCATCAGCAAACTGTTTTAGCAGTGCAACAGAAGAATCAATTTCGGCTTGGTCATCAGGAGTCCCATCCGCCGCAATGTAGGCGTCGGTTTGCTGATTATCGAGACAGTGAACTGGGGTCGATTGCCCAACTCCTCGAGGATCGAATCCAACAATGTCAAAGTTATCTCGCAAAGTCTTGGTCATGATGTAGTCAAGAGCTCGGACGTAATCGATGCCTGAACCACCTGGCCCACCAGGGTTTAACACCAACGAACCATGCGGGCTACTTGCTTTCATACGAATAACTGCAATCTGAATAGTCGCAGTTGTGGGATTCGCATAATCAAGTGGAACGTTGAGCCAAGAACAATCAAACCCATCTTTGCAACTGGTCCACTCAAGAGTTTGGCTGTAATAGTCAGCCATCTGCATCGGAGCACTCGATCCCGATGCTGTATCACTAGGAACTGGCGCAGTTGGTTGCGACGATGTTAAACGACCACCATTGTCCGAAATTCGAAGACCAAGAACTACCAAAAGTGCAACGAGAATCATCGCGATAAAACCAAGGTACTTGCGCACAGCATTCCTCACAAACAGTTACAGTTCTTAAACTCTAACCCGAATCCCTCTGAATTAGCCTCAAGGCATCAACAGTTATCGCGGATTGACCAAAGATGGATCGCGCAATGCAACAAATAACGACTCGAAAACAGTTGGCGCATGCACGTTGGCAAGCAATTGATCCCGCGCTTCATAGATGGCATCAACCTTACGTAACGTTGCATCAGAGTCACCTGACATGGCAACAAATTCAATAGCCGCGAGTAACTCTTCGTTGATAAGTGGTGCCTGCGACTGTGCTTGCACCACTAAGACATCTCGATAAAAGCCGGTTAAATCCAGCAAAACCCGGTCGTATTGGTCGGCAGTAATTC
Organism: Actinomycetes bacterium; assembly: GCA_037131045.1. Lineage (GTDB taxonomy): Bacteria > Actinomycetota > Actinomycetes > S36-B12 > UBA5976 > UBA5976. The sequence continues at coordinate 9,320 of JBAXRV010000056.1, read as the reverse complement.
GTCGTCGGCGCGCTTTCCAGCGGTCCTCAAGACTCTTCATTTCGCGTTTAATGGCGCGGTCTACCGACTTGAAACCTTGTGTGCCATCGCCGTAAACCGTACGCACATCAGCTTCGTCTTGTTGCTCTAAAGGAACAACAACTGTTTCAGTATCAGCATTGACGGTGGACACGACAAGATTTGCAAGCGTAAAACAAGAACTCACGTTGTTGAGTTTCGAAGGGATTTCGAGCACCTGGGAGCGGCGCATTCGGACTTGCTCGTCAGTTGCTAATGCTCGAGCGCGGCCAATGTGACCCTGCGCTACACGCGCCGCAAATGTGGCCATCGCTTCATCGACCCCAAAGCGATTCATCAACTGTTCGGCAACAAATGCAAGAGATGGAGTTACTAGATGAACCTGGCGGCACCGGCTGACAATAGTGGGTAATAGATCATCGACAGTGGGTGCGCACAAAATCCATACAGTTTGTGGCGGTGGCTCTTCAATTGCTTTCAGAAGTTTTGGCGTGGCGTTGAGTTGAAACCGATCCACATCCTCAACAACAAAAATGTGCCACGGCCCACGTCGGGGAGTTAGTGCAGTGCGCTCAATGAGTTGATCAGCATCGTCAACCGTATACACAACACCGTTAGGTATCACGTGTTCAACGTCGGGATGCGAGCCAGTAGCAACATTACGACAATCGATACACGTGCCACAGCCGCCTTGCGCACACACAAGTGCTGCGGCAAATGCAAGTGCTGACGTGCTGCGACCGCTTCCGGGTGGGCCCGTGATAAGCCACGCATGCGTCATTGCATCGCCGCGTTCACCCATAGTGATTTTTGCGGCATCAAGTGCAGCACGTTTCAATTCTGCGACAGCCGAATCTTGGCCTATGACGTCATCAAAAACACTCATCGAGGAGGAATCACTGCATCGATAGCTTGAGCAATCAGAGATGCAACATCGTCTTTGGGAGCTGTTGCATCAATAAGAACATGGGGCTTGTGCGACGCCGATGCAATATCTCGAAAGGCTTGATGCACTAACCCATGGAAATCACGAGACTGAATTTCCATTCGATCAGTGCCTTCCATGCGTTGCGCGGCCGCTTCGGCTGGAACATCTAGGTAGATCGTGAAATCTGGCAGTAACTGTTCAGTTGCCCATTCACTCAGTTGCCGAACATAATCCATACCTAATCCGCGGCCTGCCCCTTGATATGCAACGGATGATTCGATGTAACGATCACAAATGACAACTGCTCCGCGAGCTAAAGCCGGACGGATTTTGTTTGCAGCATGATCAGCACGTGATGCAGCAAAGAGCAACGCCTCTGCACGGTCTGGCATATCGGGAATGTCTGGATCAAGCAAAATTGCGCGAATTTTCTCGGCAGTTGGTGTGCCACCAGGTTCGCGCGTCACGACAACTTCGTAACCTTGTGCCGCAAGATGAGTAGCGAGCAATTTCGCATGAGTCGATTTGCCCGCGCCTTCACCACCTTCCATGGCGATGAAGAATCCAGTGTTCACAGCACAACCCTAATTCTCGGCAGTGACGGTGACCTTGCCGACGCCTGACTTCTTTGCAGGCTTCTTCTTGGTAACAGTTTTTGTTGTACCTGCAGCCTTTTTCGCGGGAGTCTTTTTCACGGCAGCCTTCTTGACTGGGGCTTTGCGCGCCGAGGCCTTCTTCGGTGAAGGTCCAGCAGCCCGACGCTCAGCAAGCAAATCTGATGCGCGCTCTATTGAAATTGTTTCAACTGAGTCTCCACCACGCAGTGAAGCATTCGTTTCACCATCAGTGATGTAGATGCCAAAGCGTCCTTCGCGAACCACAACTTCCTTACCCGTAGAAGGGTCGTTGCCCACAATCTTTAACGGGCCCGCTGCTTGGCCACGGCCACGGCGCTGCTTGGGTTGTGCAAAAAGTGCAAGTGCCTCTTCAAGAGTGCATTCAAAAATTGATTCTTCGCTAGGCAGGGTGCGCGAGTCCTTACCTCGAAGCAAGTACGGTCCATAGCGACCATTTTGCGAAGTGATGACGACATCTTCTGTCGGGTCGATTCCTACTTCACGAGGCAAACTAAACATGCGCAGTGCATCATCGAGCGACACGGATTCGACATCCATCGTGCTAAACAGCGATGCGGTTCGAGGTTTTGCGGACTTCTTTGAACCTTCAGGCAGAACTTCAGAAAAGTAAGGTCCGTACCGGCCAGTTTTGGCCATGATGACACGTTCGGTTTCCGGATCAATTCCAAGTTCACGTTCCCCGGATGGTGCATTAAAAAGTTCTTCAGCCTTTTCGGCCGTCATTTCATCGGGAGCTAAATCATTTGGAATATTTGCGCGCACTTCGCCGCGTTCCAAATATGGCCCATACCGGCCCACACGAATAATGGCATCCGAATCCGCGATGGGAATAGATGCCATCGCACGTGCATCAATATCACCGTAGACCGCAACAAGCGGAGCAAGTCCAGGGAAAAGGTGTTCGGCATCCGTGTCACCAAAATAGAAACGCTTAAGTACGTCGAGTCGATCTGTAGTTCCCATTGCAACTTGATCGAGTACTTCTTCCAGTGAAGCTGTGAAGTCATAGTCAACAAGCGGACCAAAGTTTTCTTCCATTAATCTGGTCACAGTGAATGCCAAGAAATGTGGAACCAACGCGCTGCCGCGCTTCCATACATAACCTTGATCAATAATTCGACTGATGATCGATGCGTATGTGGATGGACGGCCAATGCCTAAGCGTTCAAGTTCTTGCACAATTGTTGCTTCGGTATAGCGTGCCGGTGGATTCGTATTGTGCCCCGTTGGGTCCAATGACACTGCAGTTACAGAATCGCCAACTACAAGAATTGGCAAGCGGCGAGCTTGCTCCTTACCTTCAGTGTCTTCATCCACATCGTCGTATGCGGCTAGGTGCCCACGGAATGTAATGATTGTTCCGCTTGCTGAAAATTCGGCATCACGACCATCGGTACTCGTGGCTGCCAAACGAATTGTTGCTGTGGTTCCTCGAGCATCTGCCATCTGGCTAGCAACGGTACGTTTCCAAATCAAGTCGTACAACGCGAATTCGTCACCAACAAGTTCACCAGCAACTTCAGCAGGAGATCGGAAGGTATCTCCTGCAGGACGAATAGCTTCGTGAGCTTCCTGAGCATTTTTTACCTTGCGGTCATAACGCCGGGGAGCTTCAGACACATGATCTTGACCATAGAGTTCTGCAGCCTGCTTGCGAGCAGCATTAATCGCAGTATCAGAAAGTGTGGTGCTGTCAGTACGCATATAAGTAATGAAGCCACGTTCGTAAAGTGCCTGCGCCACACGCATCGTGCGCTGAGCGCCCCACTTTAAACGACCAGATGCAGCTTGCTGCATCGTTGAGGTCATGAATGGTGCCTTCGGACGATTGGTATAGCCCTTTTCATCTACCTTGCGAACTGTGAACGCGGCCTTAGCCAACCCATCACATAACGTGCGAGCGTCTGCTTCATTTAAGTGCACAACAGTGCGCTCAGTGAGTTGGGCCAGAGAATCGAAGTCTTTGCCAGTTGCAACCCGAATACCATCAACGGCAATTAATGTCGCGGAAAAACTACTTGGATCAAAAGTGCCTTCTATGTCCCAATACGAGGCACTGCGAAATGCAATGCGCTCGCGTTCCCGCTCAACAATCAGTCGTGTTGCTACAGATTGAACCCGGCCTGCAGAAAGACCTGCTTGCACTTTGCGCCATAAAACTGGGGAAACTTCAAAACCATAGAGACGATCAATAAGTCGGCGGGCTTCCTGGGCATTAACAAGTTGCATGTCCAAGTCGCGCGTTGATTCGGCAGCATGCCGAATTGCTTCTGGTGTAATTTCGTGGAACACCATTCGTTTGACTGGCACGGTCGGCCGCAAAATTTCAAGTAGGTGCCAAGCTATTGCCTCGCCCTCGCGGTCCTCGTCAGTTGCTAGCAGTAGTTCGTCGGCATCAGCCAGTTTCCGCTTGAGTTCTGCAACCCGCTCTTTCTTCTTAGCGCTCACCACGTAGTACGGAGTGAAGTCATCAGCCACATCGATAGCCATACGACCCCATGGCTGCTTCTTAATAGCGGCCGGTACGTCAATCGCGCGCTCCGGAAGATCGCGAACATGGCCGACTGAGGCCTCGACGTCGTAGTCAGGTCCGAGGTACTTCTGAATGGTCTTTGCCTTTGCCGGAGATTCGACAATGACAAGACGATGCAATTTAGGCACCCAGGTTCCCTTTCCGCCGAGCAATACAAGCGACTCTATATATAGAGAAGCGGTTTTCCCCGCTTATCTCGTGAAGTGTGCCTTGCCACCTAGGGGTCTTGTCAAATGCGCCTTGTGAGGCAGGTATGCCCAGAACCCGAAAAAATCCTTGCAGTTGTTGGCTTTTTGTCTCTAAAAATTAGTCAAAAGAAAAGTGGGCTCAAGCAGTTAGCTTGAGCCCACTTTGTCGTGGCGTGTTGCGCTGTTAGGCGGGTACGGGAACGTCGCCAACCGCAATCGGGCGGCGCTTCGTGATAATTACTGAAACGACGACGACAGCAATTGAAGCAAGTGAAATGCCCATGCGAGCACCTACTTGACCATCAAGTTGCATCTTGACGACAGCTGGAGCAATCAACAGAGCAACCAAGTTCATTACCTTGATCAATGGGTTAATCGCAGGACCTGCAGTGTCTTTGAATGGATCGCCAACAGTGTCACCGACAACAGTTGCGGTGTGAGCTTCTGAGCCCTTGCCACCAAAGTGTCCGTCTTCGACGTACTTCTTGGCGTTATCCCATGCGCCACCTGAGTTCGACAGGAAGACTGCCATCAAGGTGCCGGTTGCGATTGTTCCTGCAAGGTAAGACCCAAGTGAGCCGATACCAAGACCGAAGCCGACGGCAATCGGTGCAAGGACTGCAAGCAGACCTGGCGTTGCAAGTTCGCGAAGTGAATCGCGAGTCACGATGTCAACGACCTTGCCGTATTCAGGAAGTTCAGTTCCCAGCATGATGCCTGGGTGCTCGCGGAACTGGCGACGTACTTCGTAAATCACAGCGCCAGCTGCACGCGATACTGCGTTGATCGCAAGTCCGCTGAACATGAATACAACCGCTGCGCCAATCAGCAGACCAACAAGATTCTTTGGATTTGCGATGTCAAGAACGCCAGCAAACTCTGATGCCTTGTCAGTCACTGTGCCCGCTGCACCAACAACAGCATCCCGGAATGATCCGAAGAGTGCAGTTGCTGCAAGTACGGCTGTTGCAATCGCGATTCCCTTAGTGATGGCCTTTGTCGTGTTACCAACAGCATCGAGGTTCGTGAGAACCTGAGCACCTTCACCATGCACATCGCCAGACATTTCGGCGATGCCCTGAGCGTTGTCGGACACTGGACCAAAAGTGTCCATCGACACAATGACACCGACCGTAGTCAGAAGTCCGGTACCAGCTAATGCAATTGCAAACAGGCCGAGCAAAACCGTTCCGCCAGCGAGCAAATACGCCGCGTAAACTGCAGCACCAATCAAAAGTGCTGAATACACAGCAGATTCCAGACCAACTGAAATACCAGCAAGAATGACAGTCGCAGGGCCAGTCAACGATGACTTTGCGACGTCGTCCACTGGCTTGCGATCAGTTTCTGTGAAGTAACCGGTTAGCTGTTGAATCGCAGCTGCAAGACCAATGCCGATAAGTACTGCGCCAATGGCTAGTAAACGTGGGTTCACAGTCAGTGCTGGATCAAGTTGTGAGCCAGTGAGCTCGCCAACCGTGGCTGGTAAGAAGTTGTAAGCAGCAATCGAAACTAAAATCGCGGAAATTACTGCCGAGATAAAGAAGCCACGATTAATTGCGCTCATACCCGAACGATCGTTTGGACGAGGTGAAACTGCATAAATGCCAACAACTGCAGTGAGAACACCGATTGCAGGAACAACAAGTGGGAATACAAGACCAATTTCACCGAAGGCAGCCTTACCAAGAATCAACGCAGCAACCAAAGTCACGGCATATGACTCGAAGAGGTCTGCAGCCATACCGGCACAGTCACCCACGTTGTCACCTACGTTGTCAGCGATAGTTGCTGCGTTACGAGGATCATCTTCGGGAATTCCCTGTTCAACTTTTCCGACTAGGTCGGCGCCGACGTCAGCAGCCTTCGTGAAGATACCGCCACCTACACGCATGAACATCGCAAGAAGTGCGGCGCCAAAACCAAAACCTTCAAGTACGCGGGGTGCTTCGCCCTTGTAAACCAAAACCACAATTGCCGCGCCTAGAAGTCCAAGGCCAACAGTGAACATACCTGCAACGCCACCAGTACGGAATGCAATGCGCATTGCAGCGTGCTCGCCACTTGTGTTTGCAGCTGCGGCAACGCGCACGTTTCCGCGAACAGCAAGCCACATACCCATGTAGCCAGTTACTCCAGAGAACACGGCACCAACAACGAAGAAGATTGAGCGGCCAATGCGCTCATTATTCGATTCTGATGGAAGCAAGAACAACAAGAAGAACACCAGTACAACAAACACAGCAAGAGTTCGGAACTGTCGACTTAAGTAAGCCGCTGCACCTTCTTGAACTGCGCCGGCAATTTTCTTCATGTTCTCGGTACCTTCATCGGCAGCAAGAACCTGGCGAGCCAAAACTAGGGCAACGCCCAAGGCTGCTACCCCGATCAGTGCAACCACGACGATTGTGGTGAAGTGGGAGCCGGCAACCGTGACGTCTGGTGCGGCAATACGAACTAGTGCTGACATGTTGCTCCTCGTTGAGTCTTGCGCCAAATCTTATGAGATGACGGCTTGCCTAAGCGAACCGGTACGGGTTATTCGCGTGCAGTGTGTCTAGAGAAATTGGGCTATTTTGCGCCTAGTTGCTTAAAAAGCGCTCTGGCTTTGGTGTTGTCCCACAACACGCTTGATCCGGCCGATGTCGTGGCGTCAGGATTTGAAATCGGGACGGTCAGGACTTGTCCCTGGCCTTTTGTGAGGTTACGCATTGCCAGACCTAGGGCAGCAATAGCCCGCACGCCATCTCCCTTACCCACCATCACAGAGTTCGTCCCAGCCTTTGACAGCCGAATCATCGAAAAGGGATTGAGGTACGTGCCTGGGGTGAGTGCTTTGTGCATTAACGCACCTATATATTGCTGTTGTCTTTGAACTCGGCCGAGGTCACCAATGGGGTCTGCATAACGCATTCGAACGTAAGCCAGCGAAGTTTTGCCATCCATGATTTGGCAACCCTTCTTTACATGCAGATTTGAGTTTTTATCGTTGTAATCTCTCGGCACACAGATGCGCACTCCACCAACGGAGTTAGTCAGGTCGCGAATGCCTGCAAAGCCAATCTCCATAAAGTGATCGATGTGTAGTCCGGTGTTCTCTTCAACGGTTTCGACAAGAAGTGGCGCACCACCAAACGAATAAGCTGCGTTGATTTTGTTTTTCCGAGCAGGGACTTTCGTGCCATCAGATGAAGTATGCGCTGGGATAACAACGAACGAGTCGCGAGGCAAACTCACCAGCGTAGTTTTCCCACCACCGCCGATGTGCACAATCATGACAACGTCAGTTCGTTGTGTCCCACTATCTGGTCCCGTGTGAAGTTGGTGCTGTTCCTTTAGCGTGAGACCTTTGCGCGAATCCGAGCCAACAAGTAACCAGTTAGTTCCAGCCGTGTCTGCAATGTGGGAGGTACTAAACGCATCAGTCTTACTTAAAGACATTGCGGTCCAGGCGCCAAACATGAGGTAAAAAACGAAATAACCAAGGACCACAATCTTTGTGATTCGAAATCCAGATGTGAGGTAGTGGGCTAGTGGTGTCCTAGCGAATGCGTTGCTGCTCTGCTTTACAGATTTTTGAAATTCCTTGTCACGTTTCGGGGAAGGTGATTTCTGTGGTCGCGCTACCTGATCTGCAACGGCGCTACGCTGTTGCTTCGGTGCCTGAGCTACCGGGTCAGCAGGGCCCTGGGATTCGGGGGTGCCACTGATTTTTCCATCAGAACCGCGCCGATAAACCGTTGAATCCACTAACTCATCATTGCTTAATCGCTTGGCAGGATGCGGCAATGACTCCCCGTACCTGCAAAATTGCCTAAGTTTTCAGACTCGGTCCAAAACCTAATAGCCTTGAGTTCTTATGAGTGAGAAATACGCATACCTAGGACCGCGCGGAACTTTTACCGAGGCTGCGCTCTTGGTCATGCCGCAAAGCCAAGGCGCCGAACTGATTGCTTCAGAGTCTGTTCATCAGGCACTGGAAGCAGTCCGCAATAACAAAGTGGTCGGCGCCCTTGTCCCAATTGAGAATTCCGTAGAGGGATCAGTACCCACGACTTTGGATGAGCTCAGCCACGGACAAGCACTCGAGATTGTGGCTGAAGTTGCCATTCCCGTGACGTTCGGGTTGCTGGTTCGCCCAGGCACCGCGATGAGCGACATTAAGCGTGTGGCTACCCATCCTCATGCACATGCACAATGTCTCGAATGGTTGAACGCCAATTTGCCTGGAGTTCACGTACTACCTGCAATGTCCACTGCGGCAGCAGCAGCTGAGTTGGACAATGACGCTACTTACCAAGCAGCAATTTGCTCGACTGCTGCTGCTTCACATTACAACTTGGAAATTCTTGCGGACGACATCGGCGATAACGACGCTGCGTGGACCAGATTTATTTTGGTGCGCACACCTGGTCATGCAATTCCAAGCACGGGTAGTGATAAGACAACCGTCTCACTTTTCATGCATGAAGATCACCCTGGCGCTTTGATGGAAATTTTGACTGAGTTTGCCGTACGCGGAATTAATCTGACTCGGATTGAATCGCGTCCAACCAAAAAGCAACTGGGTGACTATTTCTTCAGTGTCGATTTTGAAGGACACATCGACGAAGAGCGTGTTGGCGAGGCGATGAAAGGACTCCATCGCATTTGTGCTGATGTTAAGTTCCTCGGCTCCTACCCACGCCATGATGGAAAGTTTTCCCCGGTTAAGTCAGCTGTCAAAGACTCAGCGTTCGTCGAAGCCGATGATTGGCTTTCTGGAGTTCGTAAGCGCAGTTAGTTACAGCCCGCTAATTATGCGATCGATAAAGACTGCAACACCGTGATCATCATTGCTCGGTAAAAATTCGTCTGCAACCTCCATTACCCAAGGATGCGCGTTCGCAACAGCCGCGCCGCGGCCAGCCCACTTCAGCATCGGAATATCGTTGGGCATGTCGCCGACTGCTGCTACATCAGCAGCAGTGAAGCCGCGTTCTTGAGCCAGTTTCGCAAGTCCCGTGCCCTTATTC
>JBAXRV010000055.1:0-11509 GCA_037131045.1 Actinomycetes bacterium | reverse complement strand
CGTGGCAACGACAATCGCTGACACCCTGGGTGACGTTCCACCGTGGATGACTGCCGTTGTCGTGGAATCAGTGTGATACTTTCCGCATTTGTGCACTTTCGATGCGAAAATAAAAAACTCAAAAACAATGGAAACTCGTGAATTTTGATACTGCGTGAGTTGCGGTTCACTCAACTTCAGAAGCTTGGACCAACTTATGGATTAGAGAGGCAGGTACTCCACCACCATGGTTTTGCATGAGCTCGCAAAGCATGTCATCGGCGGTCGGCCAAATTTGCATAAAGTAACCGCCTAAAGGCATACCCGGTCCGTAGATGCTTTGCAGTGGAAACTGTTTGGTGAACTCAAAACTTTCTTCATCCACGACTGCCATCATGGCTTGATCAGTGAGTTGCCACATTTCTCGTTTGACTCTCCTATAGATACGTGAATCCTAAACTCGAGACCGAGCCTTAACCCAGAACAAGATTCGACTTCAGCTTGCTTGAAGAATCTCCCCAAACTTCCGGGCAGTATCCTCATCAATCAAAGTGCCATCGTTGCTTTTTGAAGAAATCGCACTTCCAATGATCACTCCATCTACCTGGCCAATGACCGTGGCGAAGTTACCCAATGTCACTCGTCCTCCGATGATGTAATCCGTTTGTCCTTTGAGGCTAGCCCGCATTTGAGCAATTTCATCAGCCGCAACATCGGGGCCGGCGTCACTTGTAACTATCACTCGATTGGCGCCGCCAAAGTCCACGGCGTATCGAGCAGCCAGAACCTTATCTGCAACTAACGGAATACTCGTTGCCTCTTGCGCATCCGCCCAGACTTCCACATCGCTCTTTAGCAACTGCTTTGTCAACGCTACTTGTGTGGCACACCCTTCAATGAATCCGTTTGGACCACTTGCAATTCCCGTAAGTGTCTTCACCCGCACGAAGTCAGCTGCAATTGCCTTGGCAATGGCCACCGAGCCAGGACCATCATTATGTCCAACAATCACACCCAACGGCACCGAAATAGCCTCACGAACCTGCAAACCAATGGCCGACATACTGGCAATCGTTCCTTGGTGTGCAAGCGTAGGTTGCGGGAAATCTTGACCGTCTTGAATCATCACATGGGTAAATCCGCAGTCCACAAGAGTCTGAGCACCTCGCGCCGCTTCACGCGCCAGCTTGCGAATATCGAAATTTTGAAAGTTCGCGGCACCTGGTAAAGGTGGCAAATGAATCACACCGACCAAACTAAAAGGACTCATATGTACTACCTCAGTTATCCATGCGACTTACTGTCGCGTACTTCTACGTCATGGTTGGAATTCATATAGCGCACTACATCGCTAGGTGCATCAAAAAATTTCACAATCTGAAAGTCTTTATCCGAGACTATGAGGAATCGATGCAACTCCTTAACTAACCCGGCGATCTGCTTACCCAATACCAAAATTTCAGCAAAAGAGTCCTCAGTCTGCGCAATCGCCCACGCAAGTGAGAGTTCAGACAATGTGCCGATTCCGCCATCAAGAACAATCAAGTACCGTGCTGCAGTCAGATGGCTCAGGCGCTGTGCGTAGTCGTCGGACCAACGCAACTCTTGGTTAGAGTCATGCGGTGCTAAGTGAGTCCATTGATTCATTGGGAGCCCAATAGTGTGACCTCCCGCGGATTGCGCTCCACTCGAGGTGGCAGCCATCAAACCGTCGTAGCCACCCGTCATGGTGGCGTAACCGCTTTCGGCTAGCAACCTGCCGGTCTCAAATGCTTCGGCCCACCGTTCATCACTCTGTGTGATACGTGCTGAACCGATCACAGCAACAGTTGTCAGGCCGTGCTCATCCCGAGACAAATTGATAACCCTTCACGCCCTTCTTCGCGGACATCGACACAATGACGCCACGCAGAATCCCTTCACTGTATTCACTACCAGGATTAATAGCTAACGTACGTCCTAAACGTGCCTCACCACGTGATTCGTGAATGTGACCATGAAGACTCATCAACGGCTGATACTTTTGCAGCGAATCGCGCACTGCCGAGCTGCCCACACCTGCAATCACAGGGCTACCGCTCTTCATCACTGGTCGGAATTCGTCATCGAGTAAAAAGGCTTGATCCAACGTAGTGTCTTTCGGTGGAACATGCAGATTAAAAATTGCGTTATCTAGATTGTCGAGCTTGGCAACCTGCTGATCAATAACTGTTTGCAACGCCGATTCTTCGAGTTCGCGAGGAGATGACCACGGAGTGATGTTTGAGTAGCCAATGGAAATCATTGGGAAACCACCGGGCAGCTCGATGACTTGGCCGTCCGGATTAATCACCAGCTCGTTAGAACTGAGCATTTCATCAATAAAGAATGGGTCATCATTGCCCGGGGCAAATATCACTTCAATTCCCGTGCCTTGCAATCTGTTCTCTGCTAAATCGAGCCAGTTTGCGATGGTGTTCTTCATTAATTCACTGAACAGCGCATCAACACTGGCGGGATTGTCTTTGAGGTGCTGTAGTTCGTCTTCGGACATTTGGTGCGGATAGAAACCAGCATCTGAAATCATTTTGATCAACAGTGGTAACTCATCGATTTGCACAACGCGCTTTCTACCGAAAAGCGATGCAGAATAGTTACCGTTGGCACCCTGGACAACTGGCACAATCATTTTCCCAGTGATGTCACCACCCATGATGATGGCGTCCACGTCATAGAATTTGCCAGAATTAAGAAACTTCTTTAGGCACACTTCTGATCCATGAATATCTGTTGCGAAAAAATATTTATAATCTTTAGACATTAACGCCCTCCACCAATTTCTTCCGGTAATTCATACCATTGTTTCTTGCGGCCAATTATTGACCTCGTTTTCCACTTTGTGGATTTTGAGGCTAATTGCATCGTTTGCATAATGTCTGCTAAGTAAGTATGCACTTGCTCAGCAGACGTGACATCCAAAAGTTTGTCGATGCTGTTATCGACTTTTTCAAAATTATCCAGAACCGTTGTGTACCAACCCCAATCATTGGCGGTCACTTCATTTAGTCGGCTCATCGATATGCCAGGACAATCCGCTACCGCATTTGCATCGGTATGCATGTAGAGAGTGCGCACCACGTCAACAATATCTTTCGCGTTCAGCTCAACGATTTGTAGTTTCGTCAGCAGCAAATGCTCCGGTGCCAATGACAAAGTGTGCAGGCCCAAGTAGTCATTCAGATTGATGGAATGGCACATGTTGAATTCGCCCACGAACACATCGATCTGACGATTGCGTTGTGTGTCATAAAACAGCATCCGCTTGGCGCCATGAAGTGCGTTAAACCGTTGATTGGCCTCGTAACCCATTTCGATCAAGTAATCCGAAAGCTTTTTGCCTGACTTCTTATCGACAACGAAATCGATGTCACCGTATTTTCTGGACAAACTTGCAGGCACATCCTTGTGATTATGCGCTGCAACTCCCACTCCACCAATTAGACGCACTGTGAAGTCTCGAGAATTGGCACCAGTAACCAGTTCCAAGCCTTCGTCACGTGCATCTTCAATGGTCTCTCGCGTCATGCTGGCTCACCAATGGTTAAGCGATGAATCGTGTCGTAATGTTCAGTCCGGGTTTCTTCGTCCTTGAAGTTGTAGCTTTCCTTGCCACGGATACGCGCTAAGTGGAATCCGACCAGTGACAGCGGCAGACAGGTCAATAGCGGGCTAATCTCTTCGGAAACATGGCCCGCTAAAGGTAAATGGACACCGGTCTGAGAAATCTTGTGGTCTGAAATGACAATCGGAATTGCACCGAGGAACTCAATTTCGTTCACAATTTCTTGCGCCCGATCAAGGCTTGCACCGCTAGGAGCAATCACAACAATGGGAGTATGTTCCTTCGTGGCGAAGTATTCTTCATGGGCCCATTCTTCAATGTTGGTATGCGATCCAATTTGCTGAGGACCCTCGAACAATTTCGCTGCGCCAAATTTTGCCGATGCTTCATTAGGACCGGCACCAATAAAGGAAATCCATTCGTGCTTGGCTAACACAGTTGCAGCATCCACTGCGAGATCGTTATTCAATCGAAGTGTTTCGGCGGCAAGTGCAGGTGCCGTGCGCAATTCGTCAAGGAGTGCGGATGAACCACGCAGCTGCGCAATGTTGCCCGCCAACGCGAACAATGTCATTAACATTCCGACGTATGACGATGTGCCCGGAGAAAATCCCAACGTGGGCACTTCGATGGGCAAAATTTCACCCGCAGCGGTTCCCAACTGTGACGACGGAGCATTCGTTAACGCAATAAATCTGTGGCCATGCTTTTTGACCTGAATCGCAGCTTCGGCAGTTCGACCAACTTTCCCAGAAAATGACAAGCCAATAGCAACCGTATTTTTCGGCAGGTAACGTACGTCGTATCGGGCTAAATCAATGGCGTGAATACCGCGTGTCGGTAACTGCGCATGCTTTGTAAATGCCAAGGTAGTCGCTAAACCAGCAAAGGCGGAATCGCCACAACCTGTGAGCACAAGATGTTCAACACCTGTTTCGTGAATACTCTGCGCAAACTTGGCAATATGGCCATGTACATCATCCAAACAATTCTGCATCACATCAGGAATCATCTGAATCTCAGAATTCATCACATTGATGTCACTCTTATTCGTGCTCATGTTCTAGTACCTAACTGTTATGTTGAGTATCGATCAGGCGCAGGCTGCCAGAATTTTCAATCGCTGTTGCTGCAGTCTTCACGCCCATCATTACTGACTCAAGCGTCGACTTGCCTAGTGCAATTCCGGCCGCAAACGCGCCACAAAATACATCCCCTGCTCCCGTTGTATCTTTCACATTAGCCTCTTGCGCTGGGATGTGGTCCATGCCGTCGTCATGGATATAGAACGCGCCTTGATTTCCCGCTTTCACCACAATGTTCTTTATGGGTTGCTTGGCAACCTCCACCAAAGCGGTATCCAAATCAGAACACGACATCACAATGACGAGTTCCTCTTTGCTGGGTAAGAAATAATCAACCTGGGAAGCAAGGTTCAACAAATCGGCCTGATATCCATCAACCCAATCCTCATGAGTATCAAGCACAATGCGTACCTGCGGCGCATTGGCTCGAAGATGCTTTACCAAGGCTGACGCATTTGGTAACGGCATTGCGGCCACATGCACCACATCAATTCCCATCATTGCTGACTCGGGAATGTCTTGCGGCATCGGAGCAACTTGTGCTGAACGCTCCTTAGGCGTTCGGTAAACCCAGGTCCGATTTCCATTCCACTCGTAAATCACCCAATTGCGCACCGTCGGACCTGTTATCGGAATCAGATACTCCGTTGTGATGCCAGCCGCACGCATCGCGTCAAGCGCATCGGCTGGAAAGTCATCACCTTGGCGAGCCACGATCCGCGGAGTAACACCATTAACAAACGCTGCCGTGGCGGCGTGAATACTATTTCCGCCTAAGGACCCCATGAGTGTTTGACCATCTGGCAAAACAACATCGTCGATCGTAAGATTGCCAAGAATTAAAAGGGAGCTGTTTATGGCTCCTCCATTTCGTGTCTAAAAATGACATTTGGCTGTGGATTGCACTTACTGCATTGAGCAAGATACAACCCACAGCCAAACGACGCGGTTTACTCTGGTGGGATTTCCTTGTAGGCAAGGGCTACGTCCACACCGCGGCTCTTGTTAATTGCCTTGGATGCTAAGTACCAAATCAAGCCAATAACAACGACACCGATCATGAATTGCAGTGAGATTGTTCTTGTCACAGCAAACGTTGCGTTGATGTTGGTATTCGTGATGAACATAATCATCAAGCCACCTAATGCAACGACACCGCCTAGGCCAGCAAGAGTTACTGTCGGGACACCAAAGATCCGACGGCCACCGCCACCTTCCCATACTGACTTCAAGCGATACGGGAATACCACTCCAGCCAGGCTGACAACAATGAACGCTACGATTTGCGCTAACAACGCACCGAGCAAACTAGCGTTCGGCAAATTGATCAGCGCAATGAGTGCGATTTCACCTGTGACAATACACAGAATTATCGCGTTAACAGGAGTGTGTGTCTTCTCGTTGACATGGCCGAGCTTCTTTGGCATCGCGCCATCGAGCGACCAGGCAAGCATGTAGCGAGTAGCTTGAAGCATCGACAACGGTGTTCCCATCACTGCCCACAGCAAGAAACCAACGCCCATGATTAACAAAAGCGGAACGCTTCCGGTCAAAAGGCTCGCAATCAGGTTGATGCCTGGTGGAATTCCACCTGGCATGGCCAACTTGTCAGCTGCGGTGTTATTGAGGAAAGAAAGCGAACGCAGCCAATCTTGGCCTACTGCACTCTGATATACCCAGACGATAAGAGCCAGAATCGCACCGTTAATCAATACGCCACCAACCATGGCGAAGTATTGCGACTTAGAGGCACGCTTAACTTCACCACCAATTTGAGCTGAACCCTGTGCATATCCAACAACGAAAAATACCCATGGAATCATCAAAATTGTAGATGTGAAACTAAATGGCGCACCGACACCGGTAAAGCCGTTGGATGTCGCTGTCGTGACAACATCGTTGAAGCCCAAACTGCCATTTGCAGTAGCAAACGCATTCCATGTGTCAGCAACATTGCCGCCCTGGGTAACTAGTAGGACAGCCATGATCAAAATGCTCAAGCCTGCAATTCCAAACAGCCACTTTTGAACTCGCCAGTAAATCTGCGATCCGTAGATGAGTAATAGGCCGAAAGCAATGGTGATCAAACTTCCGAACAGCAGCACTAGCCACTGTGTGGTGATACCAAATACAGTTTGCTGGCCAAGCAGAGTGCTAGCCATACTGATCCACGACGCTTGCCCAGTAACAGCACCGATTGTTGTCAGCGCCGTTGGGATTGCGAAGATCAATGCAAACCATGCATTGAAACCAATCCAAAAGAATGTCAGCCACATTCCCTGGCTCCATGACATAAGGAAACCAACGAGAGGATGAAGCGCGCGACTCACAAACACATAGTCGCCACCTGATCTGGGCATAGCGGAGGCAAACTCCGAGTACACCCATAGCAAAGTGAACGCCATGACAAGTGTTCCAATAAGAATTGCAAGCAACATGTTTCCACCAGGGAAGTTACCTGGTGCTTGGAGAAGAAGGAAAATCGCACCCAAAGCAACGTTCATACCAAGGGTGTTCATGATCAAGGCATCCCAGCGGGATACCTCTCTGACTAAACCAGTTGAGTTTCGAACGAAATTGTCACCACCAAAATCTGATGGCATTGTATTTTGTGTACTCACACGCTCTCCTGAGCCTATTGACGAACCTGGGAAATCCAGTATTCGAATGCAAAACTGCTGTCTTGATAGGGAAGTACAGGTTTTCGCTTAGACTATCCGAGCAGGCGTGGTCATATAGGCATTTTCGATTGACTTTTTTGCCCAGCAAGTAAGAAACGTGGTGTCTTATTAACCTATTTATCGGCTAATTTCGAAAGCACATGGGCGTGGTGGTTCTCTAACACCCCTTTGTCGCTTTGCTACTTAATCAACAGCGTAAACGCGAACGCAGCTACGAAAGCATTGACGAGCAACGAATCGATCCGATCCATGATGCCACCGTGGCCAGGTAAGATGCTTCCCATGTCCTTGATTCCAAGGTCACGCTTAATCATCGATTCGATCAAATCACCGAACAGCGCAGTGAATACCAGCAGTACTGCCACAAGCACGCCACGAATCCAACGGTCATCTTCGAAAAGCTTGATCCAAATTCCAGCACCTAGCGCTCCCGCCAACACCAGCGAACCAATCAAACCTTCCCACGACTTTTTCGGAGAAATATTTGGCGCTAGTGGATGACGACCTGCCAGGGCTCCGACAATGTAACCACCAAGATCGGCCGCAGCAGTCAGCAAAATAAAAGCTATAACCCGTCGTCCACCCCAGTGTTGATTGGCCATAACCACAACAAATGCTGCAAGGAGTGGAACATAAGCCGTAATCAGTACACCGCGAGACACATCCGAAACATAGCCCGCAGGTCCACCAGCCAACCGAACAACCATAACCACGATTGTGATTATGGCCAAGACAGTTGGAATCATTCGCGGAAGATTGTAAGCAGCAGCTTCAACACCCAATGCACCCAAGATGAGCACGCCACGCATCACAACGGCCTTTTCAGACAGAAGTACACCGCTGAGTTCGTGCACACCTAACAAAACAAACAAAGTGACCAACGAAGCAAAAGCAAAATTGGAAATGAACAACGAACCAATGACCGCACTTAGCAATAGGACACCGACCACAATCGCAGCCGGCAAATTACGCCCGGCACGACCGTAATCAACAGATGCAGCAGAAACAGAATTCTTAGCCATGAATTAAACCTCGAGTAGTTCGACTTCTTTGTGCTTCAACATTTCATCAATGTGAGCCACAGACTTATCGGTCAGGTCTTGCAGGGCCTTTTCGGCGCGGGCGACTTCGTCCTTGCCCACATCGCCATCTTTAGCAAGTTTTTCTAACGCCTCTTTGGCATGGCGACGAATGCTGCGCAGTGAAATTTTTGCATCCTCGGCTTTAGCCTTAGCAACTTTAATGAATTCCTTACGGCGTTCTTCGGTCAATTGCGGGAAAGGCACGTGAATGATGTTTCCATCGTTCGATGGATTCACACCAAGATCCGAATCGCGAATCGCACGTTCAACGGCACCCAACGCACTCTTATCAAACGGTGACACAATTGCGACACGTGGTTCTGGTGTTGTAATCGATGCAACCTGCTGAATCGGAGTTTGGGTTCCGTAATACTCCACCAAAATTTTCGCAAACAAACCAACCGTGGCACGACCAGCACGAATCGTAGTGAAATCTTCGCGTGTGACTTCAATAGCCTTCTTCATCTTGTCTTCGGCATCTTTAAGTGTGTCGTTGATCATGGTGTCCTCTTTGCTGGTCGAACGTAGTGTGACATTTAGGGAGTATGAATATAAGTTCCGATTGGTTCGCCGTGCACTGCGCGAGCAATGTTGCCATCTTCGAGCAAGTTGAACACCACAATCGGCAGCTTGTTATCGCGGCACAAGCTAATCGCTGTGCCATCAGCAACCTTGAGGTTCTGCGACAACACATCGTCGTGAGTCAACTGGTCGTAACGCTTTGCGTTGGGGTTCGTCTTGGGGTCGCTGTCATACACACCATCAACGCCTTTAGCCATCAACACCACTTCGGCGTCAATCTCTAGCGCACGTTGGGCAGCACACGAATCCGTACTAAAGAACGGCACACCAAGACCGGCACCGAAAATCACAACCCGACCTTTTTCAAGGTGACGTTGTGCTTTACGTGGGATGTAAGGCTCAGCAACTTGACTCATCGGAATCGCAGTTTGCACACGAGTATCGATGCCTTGCTTTTCTAAGAAATCTTGCAACGCTAAACAATTCATGACAGTGCCGAGCATGCCCATGTAGTCAGCGCGCGTGCGCTCCATACCGCGTTCCGACAGCTGCGCTCCGCGGAAGTAATTGCCCCCACCAATCACGATGGCTATTTCGCGTCCGCTGCGCACAACTGCTGCAATCTGAGCAGCAATATCAGCGACTACATCAGGGTCCACACCAAGTTTTCCGGCTCCCGCAAAGGCCTCACCGGAGAGTTTCAAAAGAACACGATTCCAGCCATTAGCTGGAACTCCGGGCCAGGTCGCAGAAGATGTCACACCCCTATCCTGCCTTATCCCCCGAACAAACATGTGCCCACATCCTGATAACAGGGTGTGGGCACAATGCCTAAATAGTCAGCGGTCTTACAACCACCTAATCGGGCTTATGCAGCACCGATTTCAAAGCGAGTGAACGAGGTTACCGTGGTGCCGGCTTCGTCCAGAATCTGCTTCACAGTCTTCTTGCTATCCAAAACTGAGGTCTGCTCGAGCAAAACGTTGTCCTTGAAGAACGAATTCACGCGACCTTCCACAATTTTTGGCAGCGCAGCTTCTGGCTTACCTTCTTCTTTGGCCGTTTCTTCCGCAATGTGCTTTTCCTGCGCTACAACATCGGCCGGAACTTCTTCGCGAGTCAAGTACGCAGGACGCATCGCAGCAATTTGTTGCGCAATACCCTTGGCAGATTCGGCGCTACCAACGAACTCGACCAACACACCGATTACAGGTGGCAAGTCAGAAGCACGGCGGTGCAAGTACACAGCAGTTTCGCCATGGTGAATTGCAGTGCGACCCAGTTCAATCTTTTCGCCAATGACACCAGCCATCAGTTCAATTTCTTCGCCAATGGTCTTACCGTTAGCCAGGTTCAGGTTCAGCACAGCATTACGATCAGCAGAGCCAGTTGACTTCACAAGCGATGCAATTTCAGTAGCCAGTTTGATGAAGTCATCATTCTTTGCAACGAAGTCGGTTTCGCACAGAAGTTCAATCAGCGCGCCAGATTCGTGAGCGACAACGCCAACCGAAGTTTCGCGTTCCGCGCCACGCTTAGCAGCCTTAGCTGCGCCAGAGATGCGCAAAATTTCAACAGCCTTATCGAAGTCGCCGTTTGCTTCTTCGAGAGCCTTCTTGCATTCCATCATGCCTGCGGAAGTTGCATCGCGCAGCTTCTTAACGTCAGCAGCAGAGATAGACATAAGTAATCCTTTTTTGTTGATTTATGAATACGGGTAGTGGTCAGCTATTTGTGTTGGCTGGCACACACCAGCCAACACAAAACTGTCTAAAAATTATTCGGCAGCAACTTCAGCAGAAGCTTCGGCAGCAGGAGTCTCGACGGCTGCATCTGCAGAACCTTCGAGAAGTTCCTTTTCCCATTCGGCCAAAGGCTCAACTTCAGAAGTTGCATCTTTTTCAGCAGCACCAGAACGAGCAATCAGACCTTCAGCAACAGCATCCGAAATCACCTTGGTCAACAGGCCAACTGCGCGAAGTGCGTCGTCGTTACCTGGGATTGGGAAGTCAACAACATCTGGGTCACAGTTGGTGTCAAGAATTCCGATCACAGGAATGTTGAGCTTGTGTGCTTCGCCAACTGCAATGTGTTCCTTGTTGGTGTCAACAACCCAAATTGCACTTGGAAGTTTGTACATGTCGCGAATACCAGTCAGAACAAGTTCCAACTTTTCTTTCTCGCGACGAAGAACCAGCAGTTCCTTCTTGGTCAAGCCAGATGCTGCAACGTTGTCGAAATCGATTTGCTCGAGTTCTTTCATACGTGAAATCCGCTTTGACACAGTCTGGAAGTTGGTCAGCATGCCGCCGAGCCAACGATGGTTCACATATGGCATGCCCACGCGTAATGCTTCTTGAGCAATCGCTTCTTGAGCTTGCTTCTTGGTGCCAACGAACAAAATCGTTCCACCCTTAGATACGGTTTCGCGAACGAAATCGTAAGCACGATCGATGTATGCAAGCGACTGCTGCAGATCGATGATGTAGATGCCATTGCGCTCTGTGAAAATGAAGCGCTTCATCTTTGGATTCCAGCGACGAGTCTGGTGACCGAAGT
>JBAXRV010000054.1:0-11905 GCA_037131045.1 Actinomycetes bacterium | reverse complement strand
GCGCCGCCGGTACTACGCGTCGAATACCGAACCGCTCCATGAATGATGCTGCAAATGGCGCGGTAACTCCGTAGAACAAAAGATTCAGCGATACGGCAGCAGAAGTCAGACTTCGTGACCAGCCAAATTCGTGTTCAAGGGGTTCAAGCAAAATGCCGGTTGTTGACCGAAACGCTGCAGCCGAAATAAGAGTGACGAAGGTGATAGCTGCGATAAACCAGGCGCGATGAATCCGAATCATGCGGTAAGCCATACACAAGAGTTCGGGTTTAACATTCCATCACTGTATGCATGTGGATCACTCATCAGCACGGGTTGTCCATCAAATGGCAGAACTACTGCATGGTTTCCTAGGTTCAACGCGCATCGAATGGCTGTGCCGCCCAGACGTGCGGGTCGCACAAAACTTAAGATGTGCTCGGCCACATCGTTGTCCCACACAAGTGGCACAACATCATCGGAGATTCCCCCAAGTGCTAGCAGGTCCCTGCGCAAATGCAGAGCCGTGCGAGCCAAAGTCAGCATGCTGGTACTGTCCTGATCTTGCGCTGCGACGGTCAGTTTCTTCCACGAATCAGGCGCAGGCAGCCATGAAGCGCCGGTGGTATTGAAACCTAGAGATTCCGTGTCGTTATTCCACGGCAGAGGAACTCGACAACCATCGCGACCAACGCGGGCACCTAGTGTCGTGATGAACGCTGGGTCTTGTCTCAGTTGCGCAGGAATGTCGAATACTTCATTTAGCCCGAGTTCTTGACCTTGATAAATGTACGCAGTTCCCGGTAGGGCAAGCATCGACAAGAAATTTGCACGGGCTCGCGCTGCGCCAGTTTCCAGATCGCGCTCTGCTTTCCAATCCGTTTCGCCACCAAGGTCTAACTGACCGGCAACGCCGATATTCTTTTCCGAGTGACCAATGATTGGTGCATACCGAGTTGCTGCACGCCACACATCGTGATTTTCAAGCACCCACGTTGTCGGCGCATTTTCAATCTTGTTTGAAGCCAAAGTGAAATCGATAATGTCTCGCATCTTTGTGGCATTCCACGGTGCACGCAAGTACGGGAAATTAAAACCAGTGTGAAGTTCATCAGGGCGCAAGTAGCGCGCATTACGTTGCGCAGGATGCACCCATGCTTCTGCAACGAATACACGTGAAGGTTCGTATTCGTCAGCAACTGCTCGCCATTCGCGCCACACATCGTGTAGCCCGTCTTGATCCCAATAAGGATTCTTTGCAGTCGCATCACCATCGACAATCTCAGGACAATCGGGGTAACCCTCAGCTTTTGCAAGTCCATGTGCAACGTCAATGCGGAAGCCATCAATGCCTCGATCGAACCAGAATCGTAGGTGACCCCGAAACTCAGCGCGCACTTCGTGATTGTCCCAATCTAAATCAGGCTGAGACTTGTCAAAGATGTGCAAGTACCACCAGCCGGAAGGGTTTCCGTGCGCATCGTTGACTTGATGCCATGTTGGACCGCCAAAAACGCTGCTCCAATTATTTGGTTCCCGAGTTCCGCCATCTTGTCCACGAAGTAAGTGATACCGAGCCCATGGACCTTCGGCGCATCGAGCTTTGGCAGGAATCGTCGCATCGTTATCGAGTGGATAAGCCAAAGCTTCTTTAAACCACGGATGATCCCACGATGTGTGATTTGGCACGATGTCGATAAACATTCGCATGCCAGCATCATGAACATCGTTAATCAAACTTTCGATGTCAGATAAGTTGCCAAACGTTGGCCACACATTTCGGTAATCCGAAACGTCATAGCCCGCATCAAGCATGGGTGAGGGGTAGTGCGGGCTTAGCCAGATGGCATCGATGCCAAGATCTTTTAAGTATGGAATACGGGTGCGGATTCCTGGAATGTCACCGATTCCATCACCATCAGAATCTGCAAAAGAGCGCGGATACACCTGATAAACAATGGCTTCACGCCACCAGTCCGAGGTTCTTTGCACTCGCCAATTCTGCCGTATAACTGTGTGACTTACGACGACGGGGTAACGGCATCCTCAGTATTTGTGAGTGCGTATGCAGCGCTGACCAGATATGTCCACAACTCGTCGCGCAAGTGCGACTCAATTTCCATCTGCAGTAACGCAGCTTTCATGCACGAGATCCAATGGTCACGTGCGTTTCCATCAATGACAAACGGCATGTGGCGCATACGTAATCTGGGATGGCCCCGCTCTTCTTGGTAAGTTCCTGGTCCACCCCAGTACTGCATGAGAAACAGCGTGAGATGTCGGCGAGCAGCAGTCAGGTCGGCCCCCGCATACATCGGACGCAGAACTGGATCAGCGGCAACACCGGTATAAAAGTGATCGACCAGTTGAGTAAAGAAGTTCTCACCGCCAGCATTGTCGTAAAAGTTATCGCTGACTGTCATTACTTTGGACCTTGATTAGGAAGCCGCAGCACCACTGGTACGGAAATTCCATTGCTATCAAATGCATTCTTAATACGTTCGCGCAGTTCGCGACCCGCAATAACTTGCTTATCCGGAAGTGCTCGTGCGGTAATGCGCACCACAACTGCTTCACCGCTCATTGATTCCACGCCTGCGTATTCGGGTTTATCGATAATTAAATCTTCACTTGCTGGGTCACTAAACATTTGTTCAGCAACTGCTTCGATGATGCTGCGTACTTTATTTAAGTCTGTGTCGTAACTCACGGGTACATCAACAACAGCCATAGTCCAGCCTTGGCTTCGATTCGCTACTCGCAGAATCTCGCCATTACGTACGTACCACACGACTCCAGATAGGTCGCGAAGTCGGGTGACACGCAAACCCACATCTTCCACGACACCAACAACAGGACCAACATCAACTAGGTCGTTGATTCCGTATTGGTCTTCAATGATCATGAAGATGCCTGCGAGGAAATCTTTCACAAGAGTTTGTGCACCAAAGCCCAGCGCCACACCCACAACGCCGGCAGAGGCAAGAATTGGCGCCACGTTAATTCCCACATTGGCCAGCATTGTGATGAGCGCGATACTCCATACCGCAAACGTGACGATGCTTGAAAGCAATTGGCTGATGCTGTCGGCCCGCTGTTCTTTGCGCTTAAACTCAATCACTTCTTCAGGGGTAGCCGGCTTGACAGTATCGCGATGGCGAATGGACATCGTGCGGCGCACGAGGCGGTCAAAAAGTCTGACGAAAATTGCCCGAACAATAACGGTCACCACCAGCATGATGACAAGCTGAAGCGGCTTGCCAATTACGGGGTGCAGCAGATTCTGCATGGGTCCTCCTTCGTGCGTAGTTCTATATTGGCGTAAAGTAGCCGTGTGATGACAAACCTGCGCAAGGTCGCTACGACCCTCACTTCTGTCGCTGTTATTTCTGCCACTGCGGTTGGCCCGGCCATTGCTGGCAATCGCAATGACGATGGGGAAGATCGTGGCACACCGCTGAGTCTGACTCAGGCAATTTTGTGGTTTGTTGTTGCTCCGATTGTGATTAGTGCCTTGATTTCCGCGCTTGTGATGGCCCCTGGCTGGGTGCGCAAAGCGCGTGCCTCAAGTGTCAACGGTTTCCTTGATGACCCGACACGGGCCGACCGCATCAGCATCAGTTCGCACGACCACGCACAAATCGGTCAGTAAATAACTCTGACGTTTTCGTCGCCGACAACCAACGAATTACTGATCGGCAGCCTGGCAACGCAACGAACGAGCAACGTTGTCTCGCAATTCCCGCACCAAGCGAGTAGATCCAGCATCCGTGTCCGTCGCCAAGAACGCGTCTGCCTTATCCAAAATTGCTTGGGAGGCCAACAACGACGGGAAGAATCCCATTGTGATGGTTTGCGCAATTTCATTCGTGCGGTTCTTCCACACATCCGCCAACGCAGCGAAGTACTTGTCGACATATGGCGTCAGTAGCTCACGTTGATCCGGTTGTGAGAATCCTGCAACAGTTGAATCGAGAATTGCATTCGCAAGGTCATCATTGAGCGCTGCGTTCCACGCGCGTTCTTTGGCCTCGGCTGTTGGAACACCCGAGCGTGCGGACGCAGCTTGGCGTTGACCACCTGCAGTGTTATCGCGCTCAAGTTCTGCGTCGATGGCAGATTCATCGAATTCGCCCAGGGCAACAAGTCGTGAAATGAATGACCAACGTAAATCGGTATCTAAGGCGAGTCCAATCGGGGCATCGTCTCCCTCAATCCATGACTTCAGCAAAGATTTGTGTTCGTCGGTGCGAGCCAAAGCAACGATGTTACGAACGATTGCAAGTTGGTGGTCACTTCCAGCTACAGCATCTTTGAGGATTGTGCGCAACGTGTCGAGTAACTCGTCGCGATATTCGCCACGTTTGTAAGGTGAACCGAATTGCTCAATGGCAGAACGACCTTGCAACAGAATTTGTTGCACAACACCAATCGGCATTTCAAGTAGATCAGCTTTATTAATCAGTGCGAGGTAATCAGCGGTCGACATTTCAGCGTCACGCGTCATATCCCAAGCCGCACCCCAAATAAGAGCACGTGACAAACTATTCTCGATGTCGCCTAGGTGGGCTACTGCGGTCTTGGATGATTCTTCATCCAGACGAATCTTCACGAAAGTTAAATCATCGTCGTTGAGAAGCAATAAATCTGCAACTGGTTGCCCGACAAGTTGAGGAACAGAGGTTTCTGCACCATCGACATCAATCTCGATGGTGTCATATCGTGTGACATGACTCTGACCGTTGTCTTCAGCGTAGTTGTACAAACCAATACGAATCCGGTGTGGTCGTAAAGTTTGGTCAACACCTTCGGGTGCAACCGGTGGTTCTTGCTTCACAACAACTGAGGTGTAGACACCGTTATCGACGGTTACTTCGGGGCGAAGTGTGTTGACACCAGCGGTTTGCAGCCAACGCTTCGTCCAGTCGCTCAGGTCGCGTCCACTAGCAGATTCAAGTTCTACGAGAAGATCCTTGAGCTCAGTATTTCCCCAAGCGTGCTTTGCGAAGTATTGACGAATTCCGGCAATGAAGTGATCTTCACCTACCCAAGCGACAAGCTGTCGAAGCGCAGAGGCTCCCTTTGCGTAGGTAATGCCATCAAAGTTCACTTCGACGGCGTCTAAGTCGACCATGTCAGCCCAAATTGGGTGAGTGGTGGGAAGTTGATCCTGACGGTAACCCCACGCCTTGCGCTGGTTCACAAAGTTGGTCCACGCTTGGGTGTATTTGGTAGCGCGTGCACTCGCATGATGCGCTGCCCATTCGGCAAAACTTTCGTTGAGCCATAGGTCATCCCACCACTTCATAGTGACCAAATCGCCAAACCACATGTGAGCTAACTCATGCAGCACGGTGTTAGCACGTTGCTCGTAGGCAGCGCGAGTTACCTTGCTGCGAAAAACGTAATCTTCGTGGTGTGTGACACACCCGGCGTTTTCCATAGCACCTGCATTGAATTCAGGGACAAACAGTTGATCGTATTTGCCAAATGGGTAGCCGACCTGGAACGCTTCCTCAAAAAATTGAAAACCTTGTTTCGTTACTTCAAAAAGTTCTTCGGGATCAAGGAATTCGGCGAGGGAGTTGCGGCAGTACAAGCCGAGTGGATATGTGCCGAATTCACCTTCAAAGGTATCGCGCACTTCGAAATATGGACCTGCAACAATCGCGGTGATATATGTCGACATGCGCAGTGTGGGGTCAAAAGTCCAACGCGCCGCGGATTCCGAAATTTTCTCAGGCGTTGGTGTCGCAGAGTTGCTTGTCACTTTCCAGTGACTCGGTGCAGTGACCGTGAACTGAAAGCTTGCCTTCAAGTCCGGTTGGTCAAAGCAAGGGAATACGCGACGAGCATCAGCAATTTCAAACTGTGTATATAAATAGACTTCGTCATCGACAGGATCCACGAAGCGGTGAAGGCCTTCACCGGTATTCATGTAGGCGCTTTCTCCGACCACTGTCAGCTCGTTGTTTTCTGCCAAACCTGTGAGCTGGATCCGGAAACCATCATGCGCGGATAATTCAACATCTTTGCCGTTGAGAGTGATACTCGACACGGATGGAGCGATGTAGTCAATCCATGTACTACCGCCTGCAGATGCCGAAAAACTCACCTTTGTCGTCGAGGGGAAAGTTTCTTCGCGCGAAGTCAAGTCCACGTCGATTGAGTAGGACTCAACGCTTACTAACGCCGAACGGTCGGATGCTTCAGCGCGTGTGATGTTTGTGCCAGACACAGGGTCTCCTTCATAAGGGACAATGAATTAATTCAACCCTCATCCTGACACCAAAACACACGAGTTGTGTACTCGGGCTAGTCTGGTGCTATGGCTGATTCTGTTGAGATTGCTGATTTTTGGTTTGACCCCATCTGCCCTTGGGCTTGGATTGCTTCTCGTTGGATGCTTGAGGTCGAGCAGGTTCGTCCTGTAAAAACTCGTTTCCATGTGATGTCACTTGCTGTTCTCAACGATGGCCGCGACATGCCTGAAAAGTATGTGGAGTTAATGAAGCGTGCCTGGCAACCAGTGCGCGTGGTCGTTGCTGCTTCCCAGAAGCACGGGGATGACGTCGTGTTGCCGCTGTACAACGCTCTTGGCACGCGCATTCATGAGCTGGGCCGTGGCGACGATTACCTGGAAGTCATTGCCGAAGCGCTTGCTGAGTGTGGGCTTGAGGCTGACCTTATTAATGCAGCACATTCAACAGATTGGGATGACGCCCTTAAAATTCAGCACCACGAAGGTATGGACCCTGTAGGTATGGATGTCGGTACTCCTGTTATCCATGTTGCTGGCACTGCATTCTTTGGACCGGTTGTTTCGCCGATTCCGCGCGGTGAAGCTGCGGGCAAGTTATACGACGGAGTGTTGCTGTGTGCTCAAACAGATGGCTTTTTCGAGCTCAAGCGCACACGCACACGTAGTCCAATATTTGATTAATAGTTCTTTTGATTTCATCTCCACATGGCAAGGTTGCCCTGCTAATGTTGCTGAAAATCCGCCCTAGGAGAGATCTGTGTTTGCAAAAAATCGATTCCGTATCACCGTGGCGGTATTTCCGCTAGCACTGTTAGTTGCCTTAGGAAATACGTCTGCCCAAGCGTTGGTCACAGGCACATATAAAGGCATGACGTATTCATCGAATGGGACTGAAATTCAAATCACGGGTTGTGCAGTTCCTTGTACCAAAAAGTCTTTAGTTATTCCGGCCAAAATTGCTGGGAAGCCAGTTGTGGGGATTGCTAATCGTGCTTTTCAGGGGGATGTTGTTGTGACTTCTCTGACAGTAGGGAAAAACGTCCTTAGCATTGGAGATAGTGTTTTTCAAGATTCAATCTTGCGCAAACTTACTTTTGCACCCGGTAGCACATTGAGGTCAATCGGAAATAATTATTCATTTGCCGGAACCGCGTTATCGGATATTGTTTTCCCCGCATCACTTGAGAGAATCGGAAACGGTGCTTTTGGCTGGATGAATGATTCGAAAAACGCATC
This sequence comes from Actinomycetes bacterium, assembly GCA_037131045.1. GTDB lineage: Bacteria > Actinomycetota > Actinomycetes > S36-B12 > UBA5976 > UBA5976. Next base: position 4,428 of record JBAXRV010000054.1, on the reverse strand, counting down.
CGGTGTGCCAACGCTTCATACAGTTCTGTTTTCGTACCCAAGTCACTTAACAAGCATTGGTGATTATGCGTTTGCTGAGGCTGTTAATTTGCAGGTGGTCACTTTCACAGGTGACGCACCGACACTCGTGCATCAAACAGCAGACGCAATCCCGTTCAAGTCAACTGGCACTCGCACAATCGGTGGACTTGCCAGCATGAACTATGTCGCGACCAAGTCTTCTTGGACTTCGGAGGTTCTTGCCAGCGCTGGGTTCAGTACTTTGATTCATTCTTCTATTTCTGCGCCACAGTTGAATCCCACTAAGCCACCAAAGATTTCTGGAAAGGCCAAGCACGGTAAGAAGCTGTCTGGATCAACGGGAACTTTTTACCCGGGTCAACTTCCTGAAACTACTACCTACCAGTGGTATTCATGTGACGTGCAAATTACAGAAATTTCACATGTGGCGTATGGCTGCCTAGCAATAGAAAATGCAACAGCGAAAACCTACAAATTAATCTCTGCGGAAATAGGTAAGTACATTCGCCTCGATGTCATGCGTACCAGTGACGCAGGAACAACACACGAAGTCACGAAGTCTACGTCGATTGTGAAATAGTTCGGTTACTGAAGGCTGCGATGCGCGACATTTTTCGCATCGCAGCTTTTGGCATTCTGGGCTACTTACATCCGCAACCTGGGCCGCAGTTGCATGAGACGCCGTTGCAGTGACACTTCGCTTCGTTGGGTGCAACAGCGATTGCTGGACTTCGACGGAAAAACCCAACAGGTTTAAGTGTGAAACCGAGTCGCTCCACAGGCATCACAGGCCAGTCTTCAATGCGCGGAATGTGATTAAGTCCGAAGACGTACCACATCACAACATCGGTATTTTCAAGGGAGCGATCTTGCTTAATCCAACGTGGCAACCCGTCGCCACCTTCGTGTTGGAATGGGTAATCACCAGCGGGGTAGCGCTCCTGGGCAGTGTTTTGGGTAACCCATAGATGTTTATACATGAAGCCTGCTCGCTTACCAATGACAGAATCTGGCGAAGCCAGTGGCAAGCAATTGACGTTTCCAAGAATTTTGTAGCCAACGGGCTGGCCGACGTGATTCTTTTTGTTCGGGTTAACAATCTTCCAGTAGCGACTCTTGCCTAAGTCCAACAAACGTGATGCAGCACTTTCTTTAGCAATCACATCATTTGTCGTGACATACGCGCCACCGTGTGGATTTTCAGGTCCCATTTCTCGCGCAACCGAATCGACTTCGATCACAGAGTTTTCTGTGCCATCAATATCGAGATCGAGCCGCGCACAAAAAGTGTGCTGATGATATGGCGCCCACAAACCTTCTTCAATTTGCGTTGCAGATGGATGTGCAACGCCAGGCTCATCCGAAAGTGTGAGCAAGATGCCAGTGAGCTTGGCTTCAAACTCAATGGCACCGTCCTGGTAGAAGTACCAGTAGTAGCCGTACTCGTAGTTGTTGATAGTCACGATTGAGGACACAACAAATCGACGTCCGCGTCGCACTTCAACATGGCCGTCCATGTCCACGTGCTTCCACAAAATTCCGAAATCTTCTTCGTGCATACAAATAGCGTTCTTGATTGTGCGCACAACACCTTCAGGATTAGCCAATGCCACATCGAGATACACAATCTCGCCTAAACAATCGCATCCCAAGGTGAGTGAGTTTGTGTAGTTACCCAGTCCGTATTCGCCAGTATCGAATGCGTTTTTGCGGTAGGTGCCCTGACTGGGATCACCATAAGGAATGACAAGTTCAGCAATCGACATTCGATGGCCGATACGGCGCACATTACCATTGTCATTAAATCGCACATCATGAATAACGAGTCCTTCGCGCTGATCCCAACCAACGCGCAGACTCCAGCGCTCCCAATCAATTTTCCATCCGTCGACACTGAACGATGGTCCATCTTTTTGCACGATGTCTAAACTTTTTAGTTCGACATTTCCGCCAGTTTGTGACAATCGATAGTCGCCACGGGTTTGCGGAATCGCAGTGACGTTGTCGTCTTCTAGTCCAACGACTTCACAAGTTTGAAGATCAATAATTGCGTACACACCATTAATAGGGTGCGCATAGGGATTGGCTTCAGGATCTGGACGCCACCACATCGGTGTCCACACAAGTCGCCGGCCATCATCGAGGTATTGAGGAATCTGCGCGCCAATGGGCCAGGTTTCCATGAGAACTAAGTCCACATCAGTAACCCCACGTTTTTTCAGCGCAGCAATGACACGTGGATCAGCTTTTGCCGCAGCAATGGCTTGGTCAGACTCGGTGCTCAGAACAGGGGACTTTGCACCCTCGATCACTCGCCAACTTCGCACAAGGCCGGTCGTAGTGATGACACCTTCATGGACCAGAGTCGTTGATCGATCAAGAACTGTGACACGGGCTGCCCGCTCGAAAGAATCACCAGATTTGAAAGCCAGAATGTCCGCCTTGGCAGGCTCTTCGAGTTGGACCATCGCAAACAGATGCCGGTGATCTAAGTCCCATGCTGCGAGCGAATGGGCAACAATGTGCTCGAGTTCGTCATGGCTGAACGGGTCCAGTGGATGCGCGGATGACATCAGAACGTCCTTATTCGTAGCGATTTGGGCAAAAGGGCTTGATTAGCAGTCTAGAGAGTGTGCTTGGGCAAGGTTGGAATATGCAATTTCTCGGAAATTAGAGAGTCACTTTCACTAGTGTGACGATAAGCGCAATTTCAGAATTGGAGTCACCTATGTCAACCGAACTAGCGGGCCAACAAGACTTAACCACTGCGGCAGCCCTGGTCGAAAAGAAGAAGCTACAGAAGCACTTTGGACGTTTCGATATTTTCTTCTTCCTTATCTGTACAATCGTTGGTGTCGACACCTTAGGAGCAGTTGCTTCCTACGGCGCCCAAGGATTCCTGTGGCTCATATTTATGTGTTTGTTTTTCTTCATTCCTTATGGCCTGTTTACGGCTGAACTGGGGTCTGCGTTCCCTGAAGAGGGCGGCTCTTACATTTGGACTCGTATGGCGTTTGGTCGCAAAGTTGCCGGTATTAACTCCATCTTCTACTGGTTCTCAAACCCAGTATGGATTGGTGCAACTCTGGCACTGCTGTGTATCCAGACTGTCGCAGACTATTTCTTCAGTTTCGATGCTGGAAGTTCATGGGCCCTTGTCATCGGTTTGGTTTACATCTGGTTCTCAGTTATTTCAGCCATCTTGTCGCTTGATAAAGGTAAATGGATTCCAACATTGGGTGCGTTTAGTCGCATCATCATGATTGGTACGTTTGCGATTTCCACTGTCATTTACGGCGCTCGCAATGGCCTGCACTTTCCTTCTGTTGGAGAGTGGACTCCTACGTGGCCCGCATTCGTTGCGTTAGTCCCACTTGTGTTCTATAACTTGGTCGGGTTCGAAATGCCAAGCTCAGCAGGCGACGAAATGAAGAATCCACAGCGCGATGTGCCATTCACCATCATGCGTGCCATGATTGCGTCAATTTTGCTCTACGGGCTACCGATTCTAGGAATTGTGTGTGTCGTCCCAAGCGATCAGATTGAAGGCGTGTCCGGATTCCTCGATGCTGTGGCAACAGTCTTTAGTGTGTACGGAGGCGCCGCTGACATTATGTTGAAGCTGATGGCGTTTACATTCATCATGGCGCTGATTTCAAGTGGCAGTTCGTGGCTTATGGGTGCTGACCGTACTGAGGCCATTGCTTCAATTGATGGCACAGGTCCACGTTGGTTGGGTCAGTTCTCACAAAAATTTGGAACCCCAGTGAACGTCAACGTGGCTTCAGGTGTTGTGGCAACAATTGTGTTCCTTGTCGCAGAAAAGATCGGAGAGGGAGATACTGGAGTGGCCTTCAGTGTGATGATCGGCATTGTGTTGCTGTTCACCAACTTGAGCTACTTGGTGATTTTCCCATCGTTGGTGAAACTGCGTAAGTCACACGGAAGTACTCCGCGCCCGTACCGCATCCCAGGCGGCATGGCTGGTGTGTGGTTCGTGTCGATCATCACGACTTTCTGGTCGGCATTCGCATCGCTTACGGGAATCTTCCCAGGGCTCTTATCAAACGGAAAGTTACTGGATGACTCGTCGCTACCCGATGGTGTGACTCGAGTTCAGTACACCTCGTATGTAGCTGTTGCAATTGGCGTGACACTTCTTGTCGGAGTTGTGTTCTACATCTTGGGTGGACCAGTGCGCAAGCAACTGGTCGTTGATCCAGAGCTTCGCAAGTAATAATTCGACACAGATATAAGCGCAGTCCCGCCGAGTAATAATTCGGTGGGACTGCACTTTGTCAGGTTCCTTCTCGAATCAGGCTGCGTCACTGTCGATTAAGTCGATTAATAAGGAGAGCGGGTGACCGGGATCGAACCGGCATGGCCAGCTTGGAAGGCTGGGGCTCT
>JBAXRV010000053.1:0-11961 GCA_037131045.1 Actinomycetes bacterium | reverse complement strand
TCCCAAAGGTGATGTTTTGGCCACGGCGCGCATTGCCGGAATTATGGCCACCAAGCGCACCCCAGACTTGATTCCGCTGTGTCATCCGATTGCCATACATGGAGTGTCACTGGACATTTCCACCACCGACACCGGCGTGGACATCCAGGTCACCGTGAAAACTGCCGATCGAACTGGTGTTGAGATGGAAGCACTGACTGCCGTTGCCGTTGCCGGACTAACAGTGATCGATATGGTCAAAGCGATTGACCCAGGTGCACAGATCACTGACGTTGGTGTCATAGAAAAAGATGGCGGACGCAACGGACTGTGGGTGCGTAAGTAATTCCCATGGCCAAACGCACTGCACATATCATCACTGCGAGTAATCGCGCAAGCTTGGGTGTTTACGATGACCTGAGCGGAAATACTTTGGCCGAAGGATTACGCGGGCTGGGTTATGCCGTTGTCGGCCCCGAAGTGATTCCAGATGATGTCGACTTGATTCGGGCTGCTCTTGAGCGTGCAATCGCGCGGCAGACGGACTTAATTGTGACAACAGGCGGAACCGGTATTTCACCACTGGATGTGACTCCCGAAGCCACCGCTCCGGTCATCACAAAATTATTGCCAGGAATTCCTGAAGCCCTACGTGCCTATGCACGTGACCGAGTTCCAACCACAGACTTATCGCGTGGACTAGCTGGAATCAATGCGACCTCACTCATTATTAATCTGCCCGGATCACCTGGTGGAGTTCGTGATGGGCTTGTCATTATTGAGCGGCTTGCTGATCACATCCATGATCAAATTGCTGGCATTGACCACAATCGCCAAAGTTAACGATTAATTTATTCGTGTGCAGCGCGAGTCAGACGATCGCGAACGGCTTCGGCTAATCCATCGTCATGAGGTAACACCACGTATACCTGTTCAAGTCCATCGTGGTCGGCTTGCCTCAGTGCGGCATAGAGATCGCTGGCAAACTCGTCAATAGTTGTGGGGGAACTCAGTCGTACCGATTGGGATGGTGTCGCAATTTCCTGGAATGCGATGAATCCCGCGACGTGGTCAGGGATCTCATCAGTTGCGGACAGCAAAATCACGTGTGCATCAGGTGCGTAATGTGACTCAAGAGTGCCAGAAACCCGCGGTGCCGATTCGGGTTCGCGAATTTCTAGTCCAGTGATGTTGTTAATCATCTTGCGCGTGATGCCACCAGGGCGAAGCACAACAGGATGCGAACCGGTTGCCAACACAATTGTGGACTCGACTCCAATTCTCGATGGACCGCCATCCAGAATGATTCCACCGTGCACCGAAAGATAGTGGCCAAGATCTTCTTCAACATGGTGCGCAGTCGTGGGCGATACGTGCCCAAATCTGTTAGCACTTGGCGCAACAACACCAAAAATATTTCGCTGCGACAATTTTTCCAAAACTTGCAGCGTCAGTGGATGTGCTGGAACTCGGATTGCAACGGTATCTTGATTGCCGGTGACCGAGTCAAGTGCTCGCGGCGTTCGCGGTCCAACCAACGTGAGAGGTCCGGGCCAAACATTGCGCGCAAGGTCTAGTGCCCAGTCTGGTAACGATGTAACCCAAAGTGAAGCTTCATCGACAGATGCCATGTGGACAATCAGTGGGTGATGTAGGGGACGGCCTTTAGCCTCGAACACTGCTGCAATTGCAGATTCATCAACTGCATTCGCCGCAAGCCCATACACCGTTTCGGTAGGAATTGCGCACAAACGTCCGTGAGCCAGAACGTCAACTGCCAAATCTGGATCAGTGACGATCACGTGTTATCCCCACCAGAAGGAAACTGCAATCGCAACATAAAGTGCGAGCAATGTTGCGCCTTCAAACCACGTTGATTCACCGTCGCTGACAACTGTTGCAGCTGTAAACGTCGCCATAAAAAGCACACCGAGCAACAATGGCGTGAATACCAACGTGAAAGTTCCCGCGCCAACCAGTGGAGCAGAAAGCGCAATAACAGGAGCAACAACCATCGCAACTTGTACTGGCGATTGCAAAATAATCTGGATTGCGTATTCAGATTTATTCTTCATCGCAAGTTGAATACCGACTACGTTCTCCACGGCATTGCCAGCGATGGCGACGATGATGAGGCCGGCAAATGCTTGACTGATGTGCAACGTGTCCATTGCCGGTGACAATGCTGAGACGAACCATTCTGAAACAAACGCAGCGCCAACTCCCGAAAGACCCAGCATTGTGAATGCAAGGGCAAGTGGCCACTGACCATGGTGAGCTGCCACACTCTTTGCTGCGAGCGCTTCTTGGGAACCGGTAATCGGACTTTGATTTTTACCGCGGCGCAGAGTTTCAGGTAGTGATGCCAGAAAAAGTACAAGTAGCGCTACCGATACCGCCATAGTAAGAGTGCGCTCATGTTCGGCCGCAGGAGTGTGTAATGCGCTGGTCAGTGTCGGAATCGACAACACAAAAACGCTCAGTACTAGTAGCAAACCAAGTTGTTGGCTAGCGGCCGCATCGAATTTTTGCCGGCCATGCTTGAGGCCGCCGAAGAAGAAGGCCAGGCCAGCAATTAGCAAAACGTTAGCCAGAATGGAACCAACAATCGTTGCTTTAACTACTTCGTAAAGCCCGGCTTTGAGACTAAAAAGGATGACGAAAATTTCCGGAAGATTGGCAAGAAAGGATTGCAAAACACCAGTTGCTCCAGCTCCAAGTCGATCACCGAGTGCTTCGACGCTGCGTCCAACCAAACTGGCCAACATTGCAAGTGCCACAGCAGCAGACGTGAATGAGACAACCGAGTTTCCGCCTGAGTTATGAAAAATTCCAGCGGCAACCGTTGTCCCAAGGCAAAGGGCGAGCAATTTACGGTCAGAGCTAGTGAGTGTGCCTGGGCGTTTTTTCGGCGCAACAGTGGTCTGTATGGTTGGATCAATTCTGCGTCTGGACATGCATGTAGCCTACCGAAAGTTCAGATAGCACTCACGCAGTGATGGAGCAAGGCTTCCCGAAGTATTTGGGCGCGATCTGCAAAGCCACGTTGCAGTTCCGAAAACTGCGCTCTTCCTTCACTGGTTTCCACCTTGATCGGATTGACACCAAGTTCACGCAAATCGTATGGCGCCACTTGCATGTCGACTTGTCGAATGTCACGAGCCAATTGAAAGCAATTGCGAACTACGGTTGATCCAACAAGTGGAGCAAGCAGCATTGCGTACTTGTAAAGGTCCATGTTGGCGTGTAGACAGCCGGGCTGTTCAAATGTTTGTTGATCACTGCGAGTAAGTTGTGTGGGATTCAGCGGCTTCGCACTTTCTGTAAAAAACCGAAACGCATCAAAGTGAGTACAACGTAACCCCACTTCAGTGATGGTCTGGGAAATTTCATTTTGGCTCAGTCGAAGTGAGTAGTCGTTATGACGAACGGAATCCGGATTCAAAACCATGGCCCATTCGTGCAATCCAAAACATCCAGTTTTCGGCATCCGATTCAGCGTGGCTGCTAACAAGTTTGTTGCATCTCGAATAATCCTCGAGTGGTCCGAAATCCAGTCAACATGCAGCGTTATGTGTGAACCATCAAACTGATAGGTCTGTGCATCGAAAGTTTCATAGTCGCTTTGTAATGCAACAAGTCTGTAACCAAAACCAGGATGCCAGGTTTTGAGTTTCGCAGCGCTAAATGAGTAGTACTCGAAAAGGAAATCATCAACGGGATGCTTTAAGTGTTGGGCTCTGCGAGCAAGTCGAGGCTGCACCCATGCATCAACGTGCAGCATGTGGGATTGCTGCGCTTCTAACCATTCGTCACGTTGCAGCAGGTCCACGAGTGAATTGTAGAACGTGACTTGTGGCGTGGCTATTTGGCTGATAGGCAGGGCTCACGGGACTATGGGGTATGACTGATTTCCAGCCTGATTCGCACAATGCAGAAGAACTGAAAAATATTCTGCGCAAGGCGTTAGCCGACCTTGATCTAGATCCCGACGAAACGGCGGATGACATGGCAATTCGTCAGTCCCAAGATAAGCAACTTCAGGATGACGTACCTCCGCATCACAGCGAACACTAAAACCCCGAACTTACAAAATCCAAGTGACGTGGTCGAGTCAATGCAAGAGCGCAACACTAAATGTGCTCGATAGCCGCGACTGCGCAATAAGAAATGCTTCAGATGGAGTCACTGCAATATAGAGGTAGGCATCAGTAGAACGTGAATTCAACAATGACGTGTGGGCTTGAGTCTCGTGCGACAAGACTGTTGCCAAGTGCGCGACGACTTGCGCGCCACCATTTTGAGTAGTCGCATAGATGTCCACACGATCAGGTGGAGCGACCAGACTTCGTTCACCCTCTGAGATTGGGATTGCAACTGCAACAGTGTGGGTATCAAGGTGTGACAGAACGTTTCCATGACTCAACACATCAGTGGTCAGTGGGGAACCGCGATGCGTCATGGTCAATACCGTGCTGCCAATGACCGCCTCGATTGTCGCCGAAGCAGTCGGCCAGGTGTAATTGGAATCCACTAGGGCGACATCGTCGCGGGTCACAGTTCCACCAGCTTGCAGATCGCGTGAAGCAACCGCAATCCGATGGGAATGCAATGGGTGCAACTGCGAAATGATGAGCAAACTCGCTATTCCCACGCAGAGCGCGGATATTTCGCGACGGAAGTGAATGACGAGTGCGAATGGCGTTGATCTCATAAGTGGACACTGTAAGTGGATTTGGCGGTTCGATAAAAGGATTTGTCCACAGGTACTATTGGCTTGTTCGATTCCTAGCGATTGTGAGCGGGTGTTATGCCGACCTACCAGTACGTATGTAATGAGTGCGAAGCACCGCTTGAAGTAGTTCAGTCATTTTCAGATGATGCGCTCACCACATGTCCGGCATGTGGAGCTCAAGCGTTACGCAAAGTGTATGGATCCGTCGGTGTCGTATTCAAAGGATCTGGCTTCTATCGCAATGATTCGCGAGGAAGTTCGAGCACAGTAACTCCTGCGGCCACAGAGTCGACATCCACTTCGGAACCATCCAAGGCCACACCAGCGACGCCACCTGCTGCTCCATCCACAAGTCCTGCGAGCAGTCCGGCAGCTTCGCCGACAACCTCGACGTCGTGACCGACTTTGTCCAGGGCGAACAATAAATGTTGAGACACGCATCACTGGCTGCACTAGGCGCTGTCATTGGTTCTTTAGGTCGGTACGAAGTCGCGCTACTCATCCCACATCACACGAGTGAATCTTTTCCGTGGGCAACATTTCTCGTTAACGTTCTTGGCGCGCTTATCATTGGCGTGATTTCGCAACGTAGCGTCATCATGGAAAGTGATGCGCGACGACACTTTGTAGTGACCGGTGTACTGGGTGGATTCACAACCTTTTCTGCATTGGCAGTCGAGGCCGTGCAGTTGAGCGCGAGACCAGCCATGTTCTTCATCTATGTGTGTGCAACATTCGGAGTTGGACTTGCCGCAACACACATCGGAAGAAAGGTTGCCTTCCGATGATTATCTGGTTAATAGTTGCGGCAGCCATTGGAGGCTTAACGCGTTTCACTGTCGAATATTTCCTACCGCCCGTAGGAACGCAAGCATTTCCTCGTGCCACTTTGATTGTGAATGTTGTTGGTACTTTCCTCCTCGGAATATTTCTTGCGGCACCTCATGATGTGCGCCTGGTAGTTGGATCTGGATTTTGCGGAGCACTAACGACCTTTAGCGGCGTCAGTTTGCAATTGCATAGACGATTTAGTGCAGGCGATCGGTCAGCTGGCGTTCGATATTTGGGAAGCACACTTGTTTTGGGACTTGCTGCTGCTGCGGTTGGAATGGCGCTAGGTACACATTTATTCTGATATGTGAAGGACTCTTGTTGGAGTGACTATCACATTTACTTTTTGGTCCCACTCATCCGTGGGTACCACATCGTCAACCTCGTCATCGAAAACTAATGTGATGCGAAGCGGGCCGCCATCATCAAAGACCGGCAACGTTGCTAAAACTCGATCGTAGTAACCCGCACCTCGACCAAGGCGACTTCCATCGCGCCCAGCGCGCTGCGCAGGAATGATCATGGTTTGAAAACTTGAAGGCTGGATCGCAATGTCAATTTCGGGTTCTGCGACACCGAATGAATTAGTAGTCTGCATCCCGGTATCGAATCCCCAAGCTAATGAGCGTTGGGGTCCCATGATGGGCAGCACAATCGTCTTTGCGCTATTTCGAAGAAGTGTGCGCAGCGGGCCAGTCGGTGGCTCACTGGCCATCGATACGTAAAGCGAAACTGTGTCGCCCTGAAGAATGCTGAGCCAATCGTGCGCGGCAAATCCTTGGCTGCAGAGTTCTCGCTCGTTATCAGAGCGAGCGGATCTGGTTTGCAATGTATTTGCGCGTGCCTGGGCTTTTGACACCATTGCTCCACTCTAGGCAGTGGTAACTCGAGGTGATGGGATTGTGCTCTAAAGTCTTGGTATGGGTAGTTCGCCAAAGACAGTATTTACCGCAGTCATGCCGGTAGCAGGGCTGGGCACACGATTCCTGCCTGCAACGAAAGCGACTCCCAAAGAGATGCTTCCTGTCGTTGATAAGCCGGCTATTCAGTACGTTGTAGAAGAAGCTGTCGCAGCTGGAATTGATGATGTCTTGTTCGTCACAGGTCGAAGCAAGAATGCGCTAGAAAATCATTTTGATTATGCCCCGGCTATCGAAGAAGCATTGGCATCGCGCGGTGATGCCAAAGGGGTTAAAGATCTGCAAAATATTGTCGAGTTAGCGCAGATTCACTACGTGCGCCAAGGACAACCACTTGGGCTGGGCCATGCAGTGTTGATGGCGCGTAAACATGTTGGCCTTGATCCGTTTGTCGTTATGCTCGGTGACGATTTAATCGATGCGAAAACTCCAGTGCTTGCTGACATGATTGCTGCTCATGAGCAGCTTGGTGGTTCAATTCTGTGCTTAATGGAAGTTGAACCAGAATTGATGCACCTGTATGGATGCGCTCAAGTGGAACCTACAACTACGGATGGAATTGTCCGAGTTACTGGTGTTGTTGAAAAACCAGCTGCCGGGAAAGCCCCCAGTAATTACGCGATCATAGGTCGATATTTATTGCAGCCTGATATCTTTGACATCCTGTCGACTCAAGAGCCAGGTCGCAGTGGTGAAATTCAATTAACCGATGCAATCCACACTCTCATTGAGCAAGACAAAGGTGGCGGTGTGCATGGTGTTATTTTCACAGGCAAACGTTATGACACTGGCGATAAGTTGTCGTACTTACAAAGCGTTATTTCCATTGCTCTTGAGCGAGATGATGTTGGTCCGGCTCTTCATGACTGGATTGTCAAGAAGTTAGCGGACCAGATTTAATGCGTTCCACCGCAGAGCACATCGACTTAGTTCTGGCGCACATCAATTCGTTAGCCCCCTTGGAAGTGGGACTGCTGGGATCCGTTGGGTGTGTATTAGCTGAAGATGTAACAATTCAAGACGATGAAGCAACGCAAGTTCTTTTAAGCAAAGGAACAACGATTGCCGCTCGACACATCGCGTTACTCGCCGCTGCCGGGCTTGGTCGGTTGTGGGTTCACCCCAAGCCTCGAGTTGTCGTGGTTACAGTTGGCGACGAACTTGTTGATCCAGGCCAGGACCCCGATCGAATTCCAGACATCAATGGAGTTGCCTTGACTGCAGCGGCCACTGCGGCTGGTGCCATGACATTTCGCGTTGGCCCACTTCAAAGCAATGTTGATGTGGTTCGAGCATCGCTTGAAGATCAACTGGTGCGAGCCGACATTATTATTGCGGCTTGCGGAATGTCAGCGCCTGATTATGACCTGCTGACGAATGTGCTCAAAGAATTGGGACGTGTCGAATTTATTCGAGTAGCGATGCAACCGGGTGGCGCACAAGGTTTTGGATTTATTGGTCCTGATTCGACGCCTGTGTTTGTGTTGCCAGGAAATCCTGTTGGTGCGTTACTTTCTTTTGATATTTTTGTTCGTCCAATGATTCGCCGAATGATGGGACAGTCACTTCTTCATCACAAAATTATTGACGCCACACTTGAAGCGTCAGTGGATTCCAGTGAAGAAGACGTGCATTACATTCGGGCACATCTTTCTGGAGTGCATGGTGCCGCTCGAGTGCGTTCTGTAGAAAATAACGAGGAGCATCCATTAGCTGGACTTGGCACGGCTGATGCGTTAATAGTGGTTCCTGCAGGCACGCGCCGACTAAGTCAGGGCGAGACCGTCTCCGTGATGCGACTTGATAATCAGGTCGACGAGTGACTAAGACGTGGCCCGTTACATTGCGACATGGTGATGTCACAATTCGACCATTACGCATGCGAGATGGTCGAGTGTGGCAAAAAGTGCGACTTGCGAACCAGGAATGGCTCGCAGAGTGGGAGGCAACCGCTCCACTTCCGTCAACTGATCCGCCGCCAACTTTTCAGGAAAGCACTCGTCAGCTGTTAAAGGAAGCTCGCCGAGGTTCAGCCATGCCGTTTGTCATTGAGTATTGCGGACGTTTTGTTGGACAAATTAATGTGTCGGACATTGTTTACGGCTCATTACGCGGTTGTCATTTTGGTTATTGGATTGATAAGAAATATTCCAGTCGCGGAATTATGACCACCGCCGTGGCCTTGGTCACGGACCACCTACTTTTTACAACAAACCTGCACCGTATTGAAGTGGCAATCAGGCCTGAAAACATACCGAGCAATCGACTGATTTCAAACTTGGGATTTAGTTTTGAAGGTATTCGTCCCGCATTCCTTCACATTAACCATGCTTGGCGAGATCACAACATCTATTCACTGTGCCGAGAGAATCTGCGGATTCCGTTGACTCAAAAAATCCTTGATGTGGCATTGGTTTCGAAGCGACACGACTAGAAACTGCCTTTATGTAGTCGGCAATTGTGCAAAAAGGTCGTACCGTAAAGTTCTATGACGGGCTTGCTGTATTTCATGGTTATCGTGATATGGCTGGTCATTCTTTGCCCACTTTATTTGAAGCGTCATGATCGTGAAGAGCTCGAAAAGTTGCTTTCAGAACCTCTCGTCGATCAGCTTGCCCAGAGGTGGGGCGCAGTTTCGCGTGAACAAGTGACTCCAAAAGAACAGGCATTCATTCGCCGCCGCCGCGCTTCTATGACGTTACTCACGTGGCTCATTGGGACCGCTCTCTTAGCGGCAACAGGACACGTGTCGATTTATTGGATCGTTGTTCCAGTGTCACTAACAATTTTGTTCGTGGTAGCTGCGGCACGCAGTGCTCGACAAGCAAAACCAGTTAAGCGAAGTACTTCGCGCAATCAGGCTACGGTCACTCCAGTTGTTTCGCCTTCGCAAGTGCTGCTTGACTCGACAATTCCCGAAACGAAACAGACTTCAACGCGTACCTGGCGTCCGATCGAATCGCCACTACCGAGTTATGTCACTGCAGATCGTGCAACACCGTACCCACGTGGCATAGATGCCCAAAAACCGTGGACTGCTGCAGAGATGCTTGAACAGGCTGCACAAATGCGGGCCCTTCGGGCAGAGCGCATTAAACAAGCACAACAGCGGCTAGATGAAGCACGCGCTTTAGCTATGGAAAAAGCCCGGCGGGCAGCCATTGCCGCAGCAACTGAACAAGAAGCAGTTCGCAGGTTACGGGCCGTCAACGAATAGTCTGGCGCGAGTACGCTCGGGAATAGAGTCAGATTAGAGCGGGTTGTGAAAGGTATGGATGGCGCAGTGGAAACTTCGTTTCAAGTACAAGGTATGACCTGCAGTCACTGCGTTAATGCAGTCACCAGTGAAATGCTTCTTCTCCCAGGTGTGAGCCAAGTCGATATTGATTTGGATTCTGGAACTGTGAGTGTGACCTCGGATAAGTCACTTGATGTTGAAGTGGTGCGCGAAGCTATTGACGAAGCCGGATACGAGCTCATCACGTAGTCATGCCCACGCGCCAAATTGAACTAAGTGTCGGTGGCATGACGTGTGCGTCGTGCTCACGTCGGGTTGAAAAAGCTTTAGGAAAAATTGAAGGCGTATCAGCCTTGGTGAACTATGCAACAGGAGTTGCTTTAGTTGAAGTCAGCAGCGACATCCCTAACGAACAGCTTGTGGCAGCCGTTGAAAAGTCAGGGTATAGCGCAGTCATCGCAGGTAAAGCTGTGGAACGGTATGGACGCAAAGAATTTCGGCTGCGACTTATAGTCTCGGCGATTCTCACACTGCCAGTGATGATTGTGTCCATGGTGCCAGCGGCTCAGTTCACCGGTTGGCAATATGCGGTGGCGATACTTTCACTGCCTGTTGCGGTATGGGGAGCCTGGCCATTCCATCGTTCAGCCGCAGTAAATGCTCGACACGGGCAAATAACAATGGACACGTTGGTCAGTCTTGGCGTAGTGGTTTCCTTCACTTGGTCTCTCTGGGCGTTGGTGTTTACGTCTGCTGGTGCTCGTGGAATGGTCATGAGTCCTTCTCTGTTCCCGCGATCCTCCGAAGGTCATGAACCAGGTTTGTATTTTGAGATTGCTGCGGCAGTGGCGACTTTGGTGTTACTTGGAAAATTTTTGGAACATCGGGCGCGTGAGCAATCATTAGTTGCATTAGAAAGCCTGGCAACTCTCAATCCAAAATTCGCAACGATCAGGGAAAACAATTCCAACCGAGTTGTGCCAATCGAATCAGTGAGAATTGGCGATTTACTATTTGTTGCAACTGGTGATCAAATTCCTGTCGATGGCGAAGTCATTGAGGGGGAGGGCCATGTGGATAAATCACTTGTGACAGGAGAATCGATTCCATCTTTGGTGTCTGTTGGGATGTCTGTTATTGGGGCGACTGTTTTAGTTGATGGTGTTCTCACGATCAAAGCGGTTGCAGTAGGTAAGGACACTGTGATTTCTGCAATCTCTCGTTTGGTTCATCAGGCGCAAACCGGTAAAGCAGAAGTCACTCGGCTCGTAGATCGAGTAGCTGAAATATTTGTTCCTCTGGTTGTGTTACTTGCAACGATGACCTCAATAGCTTGGTACGTGCGCACTCACGACGGTCAACTTGCGATGACAATTGGAATTTCGGTACTGGTCATTGCTTGCCCGTGTGCCTTAGGACTTGCAACGCCCACTGCACTGCTTGTCGGCACTGGCCGAGGCGCACAGCTGGGAATCTTGATTCGTGGCCCGCATGCACTTGAAGCAAGCCGCACACTGGACACAATTTATCTGGATAAGACAGGAACCTTAACCCAGGGACACATGTCAGTGGGCGAGTACGTGAGTACTGTTCCTGATGAGCAACTGTGGCCCATTGTGGATGCCCTTGAGCAATCTGTTCAACATCCCCTTGCAACGTGTCTGCGCGAATACGCACAATCTCGGGGATTTAGTCATGATCTGGCCCAGCGCGTAGTCACTGTGGCGGGTTCCGGAATCCAAGGCATAGTCGATGGTCACCCGTGCACGATTGGTTCGGTGTCATGGCTGGGTGCACCCGAGGGGAATCTACGGGATGCCGCCCAAACTTTTGCCAATCGTGGTGACAGCGTTGTTATGGTGTACCGCGATGCTCGAGCAATCGCCGCCGTAGCACTTTCTGACTCGTTACAACCTTCGGCTATGTTCGCAATTCGAGAATTGGATCGCATGGGAATCATTCCTGTCATCATGTCTGGTGACAATAAAGTGGCAGTTGAAAATGTTGCCCACCAACTGGGCATCTCGCGTTTTGTTTCGGAACGCACTCCCAGTCAAAAGTTGGATGCTATTGCGGCTGCTCAAGCGGAAGGTCACGTTGTTGCGATGGTCGGTGATGGCGTCAATGATGCTGCCGCATTGGCCAAGGCACATTTGAGTCTTGCCATGGGCACTGGAACGGATGTTGCGGCGAACTCAGCTGACATTGTGCTGATGCGCTCTACGATGTCGGCAGCCGTTGATGCAATTCGCTTATCG
>JBAXRV010000052.1:0-12360 GCA_037131045.1 Actinomycetes bacterium | reverse complement strand
AATATTGATTTTGAAACGGGTCGAATCATGATGATTGGACTTCCGCGCAATCTTGAGAAAGCGCGGTTCTCTGCAGATTCTCCGATGTTGAAACCTTTTCCAAATGGATTTGATTGTGGCCACACATGCCTCATCAACGCTATTTACACGTATGCGACTGGGCATTCTTCGCTCTATTCCGACTCCAAATACGCGGGTAAAGATGTTGGCATCCAAGCCATGCGCGAAGCTGTGCAAGGAACTCTAGGCATCAGTATTGATTACTACGTACTCATCGACATGCACGGGTTCTCGCGACTAGTTGATGCAGTTGGCGGTGTGAATATCGATGTCCCACTTCGTGTCGTTACTCAATACGGACGGGTATACGAAAAGGGCTGTCAGCACATGACAGGTAGCCAGGCATTGCTTTATGCCAGGACTAGAAAAGACTCAAGCGACTACAACCGTATGGCCAAGCAACGCCTAGTTCAGGAGTCATTGTTACGCCAAATCGAACCACTTGATTTGTTTCGTGCATACTCGGAACTTGCGAATAACGGTTCGCAATACATAAGTACTGATACTCCACAAGATGTTGTGGCAGATTTGCTCAGAGTTGGGCTGAAGTCGAAATCCGCCAGCTTTAAGTCATTGGAACTTGTTCCACCCACAATCAGTGTCGTGAATCCTAATATTGCGCACATTCACGAACTTGTTCAGACTGCGATCACGACTGGTGTTGTAACTAAAGCTCCACCAACGACGTATGGGTCAGCAACAGCGACACCTAAGCCGCTTGCACCCGGACAAACTTTGGCGAAAACAACTCCCTGTTCGTAAGTCGCGTTTGTAAGCGCCATTGAACGGTTGCACCAAATTCAGGATGCTCGTCTGACTTTTGTGGGTTAAAATTCTTAAATGAAATTACGCCCTGACTTTGCCCTGCCTGCTCTTGTGTTGCTGTGCGTGGCCGCAGTTGTCGCCCCGTTAGGAGCGAATGCGGTTGCCGCGAGCCCCAAAGCGACTTTGATCAAGAAGGTGAATGTTGCTGGGCTCAATGTGTCGACTGCAGACGACACGGGTATTTATTACTTGAGGGTGACTGGTTCTGGCCGAGTTTTATACAGTTCGCATGATGCAAACGAAAACCCCACAATCTCAATCTATGAATCAGGCACGTCTGGACCTATATCACCAGATGGAGTGATTACAGTGGCGTCACCTGATCGAGTGATTACAGTGGCAACGCCAGATGGTTATCCAACCGACAGACTCAGGGACTTGGATGCGAATTACATCAGCGAAAAATCTGATGGATCAATGCAATTTAGTGTGTCTAACAACAATTACAACGGCTTCTTCGGCTCGATTTACACGTACAGTGCGACTGCTAACGGAACAGATGAACCAACATCGAAGAAGTCTTATCGGAACCATGAGGACGATCCCCCGAATGCATGCAGCACATTAGCTGATCCGCGCGACTCAACTGGTGGCAATTCGGGCTTCAGGAGTATGTATGGGAATGTCGTTACGTACCTGGATACGAATGACTCTGACGGAATTAACTACGCCTACTGCGATATCACAACTGGTCAATGGAGTGCGTCGAGAATCAAAATTACAAAGAACCTTCCAAAAGAAGAATCGTGTAATGAGGTACTTGCTTCGAGTAATGCCGGAATCTTCTATACCGAGAATCATGCGAAGTGTTACTCCTGGAGTATTCTCAATCACGATCGCAATCCACATCCAATGGAATATGAATCGTTTGCAGTGGGGACTAACGGCTTGAACCCAAAGCCAGTTCATAAGTTTAGAGTTAAAAACGTACTATCAGTGAAGTACGGTATGTCATTGCCACATCTTGATTCAGAAGGTCGTTTCTACATATCAACTGGTTCTTCCGCGAAATCGACGTCCACAGTTACGATTTCGAGATTTCCTGTGGAGTCTAAGGGAACTCCGAAAAGCACATCAGTTCTCACTTTCAAAATGGGTAAGTACTTTCGAGTGTTGAACATCGATAACCAAAACCGGATTTACATCCTGCAAGGATCAAGCACGATTTACGTGTATCAGTTGCCATAAAAGACGGCTTGAGTTCACCAGCGCATTGTTGACAAGTACTCCAAGCCCGGTACTTTTCGAAAAGGTAGCGCGTGTGCGAGAGGATTGAGCGATAAACCATTCCAAAGGGGTTACTGCAGGAATCTTGCGCGAATGACTGACATTGCCTGATGCGCATAGTACTCTTTGGGCAACGGATTGGTTCTCATATTCATCTTGGCTGATTCGCCAATAGGCACAATCATTCAGTCAGGATTCCTCATGTCATCACGTTCCATCGGCCAGTTAGCTTTTAGTCGAGTGATTCGACGCGTTTCCCTCACTCTTGCGGTGACATTAGGTGCTTTGAGCTTGAATGCCACAGCAGCCAACGCAACCGACCCCGTGTGGACAACAGTGCCATCTTCTCTAACTGATACGCAATTGATGGCGGCATCTGACGATGGTTCACACATTCTTGTCAGCAGTTGGTTTCATCTAAATATTTCAACCGATTTTGGTGTTACATGGACGACTAAATCCCCAGGAACTGCAGGCTCGCAAGGGTGGCAGACCGTTACGGTACTAGGCGACGGCAAGGCGATGCTCGCGGACAATACCAGCACTGATGATGGTGGGCTGTGGCGCTCGACTAATTCGGGTGCGACATGGAAGAAATTATCGGCACTGAAAATCATTCCCTACGCGACGTCCGCCTCCGATGATGGAAAGCTAATTTTTACCACAGATTGTGCGACGGGTGAAATGTGGTTTTCCACTAATTCAGGTGCTAAGTGGAAGAAAAGTAAACTTACTACCGCAAAACCGGGCGAATGGGTTTCGGCGATTGTCTCCAGAGATGGCTCAACGATTGTTGCGGCAAATTATTCAGACATCTACGTGTCTAAAGACAAGGGGCGTAACTGGACTAAAAAACGTTCCGGATCGCAAGTGGGTAATGCAGTTCTGGCTATGGCATTATCAAGTGACGGATCAACAATCGCCGTTACTCAAGGTGGAATTGGTGCAAGCGACGACCATGGGTCTGTTGTCTTCTCGAGTGACTTTGGTGGGACGTGGTCTTCATCCTTAACAACGGAATTGCCGTCAGATGCGGGTTATAACATCGCAATTTCGGCAAACGGCCACCGTATAGTTGTGGCGTTGCAAAACAACACAATCTGGCTTTCGACAGACTCAGCTAAGACATGGACGCTCCAAGATGTAACGATTGCTGGGAGTATCCAGGGCCTAGCATCTTCACTACGCGGGGATGTTGTAACCATTTACCCAGCGAACGGAGCAATCTACCGTGGTAATTATGCGGCACCATTAACTTATGATGTGACCTACAACGCCCATGGTGCGTCCAGCGGAAGTGTGCCAATTGATAGTGGTAACCCGTATGCCCCCAACGCATCTGTAAGTGTGCCTGAAGGTTCAGGCTCACTTGTGAAAACTAACTACACACTTACCAGTTGGAATACGCAAGCAAATGGTCACGGTACTTCGTATGCTGCGGATGGTTCGGGAGAAATCATCATCGGAAATGCCAACGTTGTGCTGTATGCACAGTGGACTAAGAATCTTGCAGTTACAACAAAGCCTAAAGTTACTGGAACTGCAAAAGTAGACAAGACCTTGACTGCTAAAAAGGGTTCCTGGAATACGCCGACACCAACTTATTCCTACCAGTGGTACTCCTGTGGTGCGCTAATTACATCAGCACAGTCAACAGAGCCTGACGGTTGTAATGAAATCAGTTCAGCGACAGGATCTACGTACAAGCTGACGCTTGAAGAGAAAAATTTCAGTGTGCTTGTGGCGGTTACTGCGCATCGTCTTGGCGTTCCGAGCATAACGTGGTGGTCAAAGGGCACAACGCCAGTCCAGTGAGCATGAGGCTATAGCGTCAGAGCTCGCAGGCAGGATAACTTGTGCCAGCTTTTGGGTTTAGCGATTCAAAAGCGTGAGAATCGGGATGTGGCATAGTAATGTTGCGGGAGCGGATTCGTTCTCATCTTCATCTTGACTGATTCGCCAATAGGCAGAATTTTTCACTCAGGATTCCTCATGTCATCACGTTCCATCGGCCAGTTATCTTTTAGTCGAGTGATTCGACGCGTTTCCCTCACTCTTGCGGTGACATTAGGTGCTTTGAGCTTGAATGCCACAGCAGCAAACGCAACCGACCCCGTGTGGACCACTGTTTCCGCGCAACTGACTGACACACAATCCATGTCAGCATCCGACGATGGTTCACACATTCTTGTCAGCAGTTGGTCTATTTGTTCTGATAATATTCGTGCGCGGAACTCAATTGGTAAGGGTTCAGTAATTTCCACAAGCTTCACCCAGACTAAATAATCAATCTGGGTAGCACATCAATGCGGATGTAGCAGATTAGTAGGACTTGAGTTTAAGGACTCGGGATTCCGTTTCCGTGTTCTCCGTTGAGGATCTGCTCCATAGTCCACGTGTGATCTAGCTTCAAGGTTGATTCGGCGATCTGGATGAGGGTCCCGGAGGTTTCCCTCAGATCGAGGAAAAACTCCTTCCATTCGGGGCTTTCGTCACTTCTACCTACAACAGCAAATCCGTGTGCCTCGCATGCCGTTTGCGCCTGGTTGATATCCTTCACAATAAATGTGATGTGGTGTGCTCCACCTGCCGGTCGTTTAGCAAAAAACTTATCGAAGAACGTAGATCCACGAAGTGGCTCCATCAATTCGTGCCACGTTCCATTCGCGTAGCCGATGCACACAACTCGAAACCCGTATGTGGTGCTGTCCGAAGCCCAGATCGGCTTGCCGCCAAGCAAGTCAACGTAAATGGGGAGCAAGTCTCGGATTCTGGGTGCTGCGATCGCAACATGTTCAAATTCCGCCCCAATTATCTGGGCCAAGCTCTTGGGCTGCGATTCAGTCATAGCAACAAGATATCGCAAAGTGGTTGACAACGGACGGTCTATACGCAAACAATCGAACGTACGATAGGGAATTTATCTGGAGGCATAATGGCGCAGGAAATTACGTTAAATGGGAAACGACTTCTCGTCACTGGAGCAGCATCCGGTATGGGGCGCTGTTTTGCGCGACTTGCATCAGCACAAGGGGCAAGTTTGGCGCTGTTCGATCGCAATGTTGAGGGCCTTGAGGCTATCCGTGTTGAACTTGCAGAACATGGAACAGTGTTTGCCTATCCAGGAGATCTCGTGGACTGGCCCCATGTGGAGACTTCGGTGAACGCGGCGGTGGCAGCACTTGGTGGAGTCGACGCGTTGATTAATGTTGCAGGTTGGGATGAACCAGGCAAGTTTTGGGAACAGTCACTTGAAATGTGGCACAAGCTTGTTGATGTCAACTTGTGGTCAAACCTTCACATGACACGTGCCACTGTTCCATTTCTTATGGAGCAGCAGCGAGGAACGATTGTCAATGTGTCGTCGGATGCTGGTCGAGTTGGTAGTAAGGGCGAGACTGTGTACGCAGCTGCAAAAGGCGGAATCATGGCTTTAACAAAATCCTTAGCCCGCGAGATGGCGCCATTTAAAGTCACAGTGAATGCGGTCTGTCCTGGTCCAATCCGCACCGCATTGCTAGAACAAGAAATGGCGGACAATCCAAATCTTATTGAGAAACTGATTAAAGCCGTGCCGCTGCGACGTGTAGGCGAACCTGAAGATGTTGCTCCGCTTCTAGCCTTTCTGGCAAGCGATGAGGCGTCCTATATAACAGGGCAAATCATCAGTGTCAGTGGCGGACTCACGATGGTCGGGTGAGTTAGATGTCTGCGAAATATTATTACGACAAAAATGTTGAGACGCTCAGCCATAGCGAACTTAAAGAGTTGCAGTGGGCCAAGTTAGAACCCTTGCTACATCACGTTTACAAGACGAACGATTTCTATCGTCGTCATTGGGACGCCGCTGGTGTTGATTTGGCCAAGGTCACTTCATTTGAAGCATTTAGCTCGATGATTCCCACTGTCGAAAAAGCGGACTTTTTAGCGGACCAAACTGCGCACCCACCGCAGGGCACACGACTTTCGAATGAGATTGACCCCGCAGATCGCTTGGAGTACTACACAACGAGTGGAACAAGTGGCCAAGGGTCTGAAATTCACATTCAAACAATTCGAGAAACTGCCGAGATGGTGAAAATGTATAGCTACGGATTCACTTGGGCTGGTTTGAAGCCCGGTGATCTAGCGGTGATGACTTTGCCGCTCACGATGATGGCTGGCGGTCGTGTGGAATATGACGGCGGACTCGGGTTTGGATTAACGACTTTGCCCATCGGTAATTACGAAGCAAAGCAAAAACTCTCTCTTATTGAACGATTCAAGCCAAAGGTGCTGTATGGCTCAACAACGTACTTCATGCATCTAGCGGCAGTGGCAGAAACAGATGTCAAAGAATCATCAATCGAAGTCATGTTGACAGGTTTAGAAGGCGGCAGCATTCCATACATCGAGCGACTCGAAGAAGTGTGGGGTGCTAAAGCGTTTGATCGATTCGGCTCGGCTCAAATGCGATCAGATCATATGTTTACCTGTGAACGCGGATTCGGAACAGTTGAAGAACCCGGAGTTCTGCATAACGTTGATCCTTACGCCATTCTTGAGGTACTTAGTCTTGAATCTGGGCAACCAGTGGCTAACGGCGAGTATGGCGAAATCATTATCACAAGCCTGTATCACCAGGATGTTCCGCTGATCAGATGCCAAATGCGAGACGGTGGCATCTTCCGATCTGGTAGCTCTTGTACTTGTGGGCGCGAGATGGACGGCCTCCAGGTGTGTTCCATCGGCCGAACGGATGATGTGAAGAAAATCAAGGGTGTGAATGTTTATCCGCAGGCTCTAGATAAAACAGTCTTTGCGGTAACAGAGGTAGATGAGTATGTAGTGCGATTGACAAGCTCAAGTAGCCAAGCCGATATTGCTACCGTTACTGCAATGTTGAAATCCGAAATCGATGCATCACATAGTGATCGGGTTCGCGACCAACTGCTCAAAGACTTGCACCAGAACTTGGGGATTCATTTCGAAGTGATCATCGGTCCTGTTGAAAGAAGTGACTACAAGACCAAACGTTGGATTGATGAGCGAGATCGATGACACTCGACAAACTCACATCTGAACAACGGATGATGCTTGCCGCTGTCGACCGATTCACAGTCGAGAGGCTTGAGCCGCGTGCCGCAGACATTGATGAATCGGGACTGTTCTCTTCAGATCTTTATGCTGAGGTTGCTGAACTTGGATTACTAGCAACGATGATCCCGGAAGCCTACGGCGGAATCGATGTAGGTGTGCGCACAGTCATGTTGGCGGTCGAGAGAATGGCTCGTGTTTCGCCAGGTTTTGCAATATCTGTGGCAAACCTCGGTGATGGTGTCTCATCAATCATTCACGGAGCAACGCAAGAGATTAAGGAATCTGTGCTTCCTGAGGCTGCAAGCGGCCAAGCAATTGTGGCATTTGCTCTGACGGAACCGGGCTCTGGCTCTGATAATGCAAGCTTGAGACTTAAAGCAATTAGAGATGGTGACGATTATCTGCTTACTGGTCAAAAGATCTACATCACAAATGGCTCAGTGAGTGACTACTTCACGGTTTATGCCCGAACTTCCGAAGATCCACGCAATGGCGTGAGTGCATTTCTAGTACCCCGAAGTGCCCCCGGCTTGAGTCTTGGGCGCGATGAGAATCTATTAGGTCTTCGGGGAACACCAGCAAGTGTTGTCAATTTCGATTCAGTGCGGGTACCTAGTGCTTGGCGACTCGGCGACGAAGGTGATGGATTCCGACTCGCCATGGTCTCGCTAGATGAGGCGCGCTTGAACATATCTGCAATCGCGCTTGGCATATGCCGCAGAGCACTAGATGAATCCATCGAATTTGCGCGAAATCGAGTGAGCTTTGGCCAACCAATTATTCGACATCAAGGTATCGGCTTCTTACTTGCAGATCTTGCAAGCGAGATGGCAGCAGCGTGGTCCATTTTTGATCGAGCGCTTGATGCTTATGAAAACAATGAGGGTCGCGCTGCCAGCACCTTAGTTTCGATGGCAAAGCTGGCGACCACTGCCGCAGCGATGCGCATTACAACGGAAGCGATTCAAATTCATGGTGGAGCTGGCCTTACGCGAGACTACATCGTGGAAAAACTATTTCGAGATGCTAAAGCGTGCCAGATTCTCGATGGAACTACCCAAATCCAGGAACTCATTATTTCGAGGCAACTCG
Organism: Actinomycetes bacterium; assembly: GCA_037131045.1. Classification (GTDB taxonomy): domain Bacteria; phylum Actinomycetota; class Actinomycetes; order S36-B12; family UBA5976; genus UBA5976. The sequence goes on along the minus strand of JBAXRV010000052.1, from coordinate 4,077 downwards.
AAAAAGTTGGCTTCCCTTATGAAGTACTCGGTTGGTAAGGAGAATCATGTCTGAATATATGGCAGTTGACTTTATGTGTGGTCATTTCACGGAGGACAACATACGGCGTAACTTTTTTGAAAGTTCAGAAAGTGAGATCTTTGAATCTGCAGGGCGACTTGCTGGGCTGAAAGGGTATTCCGCTCCTGATTTCATGACTCATCTCAATTCATTAGGTATTGGAAAAATCATTATTCCCACACTGTTGACCTGGGATTACTGGAATCAGCATGCAATCGAAGAAACATTTGTTGAGGAAGTCGCAGAAGCGCACGAACAATTTCCAGAACACATTTTCGGATGGTACGGAGTTAATCCACGCAAACGTATGCAAGGTGTGCGTGAGATGGAGGACGCAATTCGCAATAAAGGATTCAAGGGTCTCCACATTCACCCGCATGGTTTTGGAATTCCGCCAAATCACGCATGGTATTTTCCGTACTACGCAAAATGTCAGGAACTAGGCGCCACAGTGACTATTTCGATGGGGCACACTTTGGATTTCATGCCTGGAGAAGTAGGCCGGCCAATGTTTATTGATGACATTGCACTGTATTTCCCGGACCTGACAATTGTGTGTGGTCATACTGGTTGGCCGTGGGTTGAAGAAGCCATTGCCGTTGCTTCGAAGCACCCGAATGTATATCTTGGCACTTCGGGATATGCGCCGAAATATTGGCGTCCAGAGATGCTCCAGTTCATGGATTCTAGGCGCGGACGTAATAAGACAGTGTGGGGAACTGATTACCCACTTGTTCGTCATGAAGAGAGTATGCGTCAAATCAAGGAGCTGGGTCTGAAGCCAGAAACGTTACAAGCAGTTTTGCATGACAATGCTGTTAGGGCTTTTGGAGTCTAGCGGTGATACAAGTAACCCAGCAGGAAGCAGTTCGCACGCTCACTATTTGCCGACCTGAGCGTCGAAACGCATTGGATAACGAAACAATCGATCAGCTACGCGAGCAGGTGCGCAAGGCCAACGAGGACGAAACGCTCCGGGCCATCATCATTACTGGTCAGGGGGAGCTTGCGTTTTGCTCTGGTTCAGACATGAAAGCCGCTCAAGAGATGACTGTCGAACAGCGCATTGAGCATGCACGTAATGGACAAGACCTCATGGATGAGATCGCGAGCCTCAATGTCCTTTCAATCGCAGCAGTAGAGGGGTTTGCTCTTGGCGGAGGCCTTGAACGTGCACTGTCTTGTGACCTCATCGTTTCAGGGAGCGGCGCAGTGTTTGGACTTCCTGAGATTCAACGTTCAGCAATTCCATCGTGGGGTGGCACGTACCGGCTTTCGAAAGCAGTGGGACTCGCGATTGCTCGAAACATGCTGCTCGGTGGTAAACGATACACAGCAGATGAGGCTTGTACTTTAGGGCTTGTTCTTGAGGTCGTGCCTGTCGGGATGGCTGCGCAGCGTGCAGTTGAGATTTCTCAAGATATGACGAGTGACTGCCCGAAGGACGTTCTCGCACTTGCAAAAGGGCTGCTTACACGTGGTGCATACCGATCCGCAGCCGAGAGTAAGGAAGCGGAGTTTGTGGCGGAAGCACAAGTATCTGCGGGTGACACCTATGCCACTTTCCCAAAGAAGAACTCGTAATGGTAACCGATTTAGTCCAGGTACAGCTGCTGACTGACGGCGCTCTTCTTGTCACGCTTAACCGTCCCGATAAGTTGAATGCACTGACGGTAGACATGGTTGGAGCCTTAACGCACGTTGCGCAGAGCGCAAAGGACAACGACGACATTCGCACTGTCATTCTGACTGGGTCTGGCCGGGCTTTTAGTGCTGGCGGTGATATCACGGGTTTGTTTGGAAAAGATGACAATGACCTCGCTACATACTTGATGTCCTATGCGAAATTAGACGACGCAATTGCAGACTCAGGAACGATTTGGATAGCTGCGATAAACGGTCTGGCGTATGGGGGTGGACTTGAAATAGCAGCAATGTGCGATATCAGAGTTTCTGATTCACGTGCGACCTTTTGTATTGCTGACATTGAGGTAGGTGCGCTGCCTACAGGTGGATTGACGTGGAAGCTTCCTCGACTAATAGGGGAGAGTATGGCGCGGTGGATGATGCTGACAAATGCAGTTGTCGATGCCCAGCGCGCAAGTGAAATTGGTCTAGTCCATGAAGTCGTTAGTGATGGTGAATGTGTCACGCGTGCACAACAAATTGCCGTTCAAGTTGCTGGGTACTTTCCCGAAGCTGTTTCCATGACTCGCGAAGCTATTCGTATGTCATGGTCTTCACCACTAGCGGACTCCCGAGAGTTTGAAGTGGCTTCATCTGTGCATTTGTTGAAGCAAGATGCAGTCACCAAAAAGCTTGAAGCTAGGTTTAGCGCGAAAGATAAGGGAAAGCCAAGTGAGTAGTACGGCGACTTCGGCACCCACGAATTTGCCGACTATTGAACGAATCCGAAGCGCGGCAGTTGATCTGATGTTCGAGCGAGGTTTTCACGGCACATCGATGAGAGAGGTGGCTGCTCGCGTCGGAATTCAAATGTCATCCCTGTATCACCACTACCCAAGCAAGCAATCGTTACTTGTTGACATTATGGAAAGCACAATGAATGACCTGATTGGTTTAGCCAAGCAGGTGATGGATGTTGAGTCTGATCCCAAATCTCAACTTGGCGCAGCTATTCGCATGCACGTGAGCTATCACGCGCAACGCCGTAAGGAGAATTTCATAACAGACTCTGAAATTCGTTCGTTGGACGACGATGCTCGAGCATCCGTTGTTTCCTTGATGGACCGGTATAGCGCGATGTTCAGGAAATGTTTAGTTGCGGGCCAAAAAGCAGGTACTTTCAGGTCAGCGGACCCTTCTGTTGTCTTGGCAGCACTCTTTGGCACGATTAGTTCGGTGCCTACCTGGTACAAACCGGGCGGACGTCTGTCTTTAGATGCAATCGCCGATGAAATTGTGAATATGTTCTTTATCGGGATCGACGCCTGATTGAGTCGCAAAACCGAGTCACTTTAATCAGTCCATGCGACTACTGTCACGATTTGCTTTGCGAACTTGAGGGAATTGCTCAAAGAGCACAAGTCTTTAGCCACAAGTAGGCTGTTTGTGTTACCGAAATATTCAGGAGTTTTAGTTTGTCCACCTCTACCGTCCGCGTTGGGTTACTCGCCTATGGAGCTATTGGGGACGAACACAACAAAGCAGTCCTTGCTACATCTGGTATGACTTTGACCGCTGTCTGCGACACAAATTCCGAGCGCCTTGCGGCCGCACTTCTGATTGCTCCAGACGCTAATACATTTTCTGACGCAAATGACATGTTGAGTTCCGGCGAAATAGACCTCGTGGTGGTTTCCACTCCGCCGAACAGCCATTATGAATGGGCAAAGCAGGCTCTGTCTCAAGGCATCCATGTCGTCTTGGAAAAGCCCATGGCATTGACTACAGATCAATGTGATGAATTGATGGGGCTAGCAAAGGATTCAGGACTGCTGTTAGTGGTCTATCAAAACCGTCGATACGACCTAGATTTCCTCACTATGAAACACCTCATTGATTCGGGTGAAATCGGTGAAGTGTTCCACTACGAAAGTTTCGTAGGTGGCTATTCAAAGCCTTGTTCATTTTGGCATTCAGATGCCGCAGTTTCTGGCGGTGCGATTTTTGACTGGGGTAGTCATTTCATTGACCAGATTCTGTCAATTGTGCCTTCCCAGGTTTCGCATGTGTCGGGACTCAATCAAAAACGAGTGTGGGATCACGTGACGAATGCAGACCATGCCCAAGTCACAATTAATTTCACCGATGGAGTTCAAGCAACATTCGTGAATTCAGATTTAGCTGCCGCTCGCAAACCTAAATTCTTTGTTCTCGGTACCCAAGGCGCAATCGTTGGAAACTGGGATGAGTCGGCAGGAGATTCGGTTGCGGACTTACCGGCAATCATCACGTTAAATCGTGCTGATGGTAGCTCTGAAGTGATTCCATTTGTTGCGTCAATACCATTTTCTTTTCACGCCTCACTTGTGAAGTATCTACAAGATGGCACTC